>LXQK01000027.1 GCA_001683905.1 Marivirga sp. ANT-B6 | reverse complement strand
ATTATAGTATCCATTATATTTTCAATATATCATATTTAAACAATAAAATTAAATTATTTGGTATTAAATTGACAAATAATTTAATTTTAAAATTACAATAAATTTATAGCTTTATGGATATTACAAAAATATTTGGCGCAGTTCTCACTATTGCTGGTGTTGCAATTATGTTGTTGGCTTGTTACACGATTATGCAGGGGGGAGGTATGCTTTTTGGGACTGAAGTGACTGTTATCGGTGCTTTTGTTCCTTTTATACTAGGAGGTATTTTCATGGGCTCTGGGATAAAGCTTCTGAGGTCTGCCTAGGTTAATTAAACTTTATAGGTATAATATACTTAGAAGTTACAGCTTTACCGTTTACTCGTCCTGGTATCCATTCATTCGGTATCGACCTCAACGCGCGAACTGCTTCTTCTTCACAACCGCCACCAACGGCTTCTTCAATTACATAATTGCCGACTTTACCTTTTTCATTGATAGTAAAGGACACTTTTACTACGCCCGAAAATCCTTTTCGAGCCGCTTCGTCTGGAAAACGCAGCTTTTCAGACAGCTGCCGGATCATGCGGTCGGCTCCACCAACATACATGGGAGGCGTACTGGAAACTACGTTTACCCATCCACGCTCACCCAGCATTGAAAAAGATACTGGTTTTGACGGTGACCTGTCATATACCAAAACATGAGATGAGTGATCAAATTTCTGAATCAGTTTGCGATTGATATCATAATATTCCCAGATACCAACCTTGCTGCCATCTTTAAAGTCTCCTTTTTCAAATTCCGACCCAGTCGCTGGTGCTGACTCCACGATCTTTATCGGATCCCTCGAACTGTTGAACGCTAAGTTATTTGTAGAGATCTGCGCGAAGCATACAAAGCTGAGACAAGATAGAACGAAAGATATGGCGATGTTTTTCATACCGAAGTATTTTTGATTTAAACTACAATAATACTACATGTGTTATAAAATTAATAAAAACTTAGGATAATAACCAACGGGAAATTTTAAGAAACGACTAACTGCTTCACTGGCAGACCTATAAATTTTAAAAAAAATTCTAAAAGCTCGGAGCCTGAGAATAAGCTGCAAATAAATTCGTTGTAAGCGCTAAAGTGGCAGCAAATCTTACATTATTTAATTTTATCAGCGTCTATCGAGCCAATTGAGCCGCTTTTGATGTGAATATCGCGCTGAGGAAAAGGGATTTCTATGTTATTTTCTCTAAATTTCTTAAAGACTGCATAGTACAGTTGGCTTTTAAGGACATTGGGACGATCCGTAAATTTAGATGTCCACACCCGAAGATTAAGGGTTAGTGAGCTGTCGCCATAGTCCTCGAAAAGAACATCAGGTGCCGGAATTTTTAGTACACCTTCATTGGCAGCAACTACCTCCATCAATAGTTTCTTTACATATTCGGGGTTCTCTTTGTAGGCAACATAAACAGGAAAATTAAATCGAACCAGTCGGTCGTTATGACTCCAATTGATGACCGTGGTACTGATCAATTCCGAATTCGGAACGATGACGGAGATATTGTCATTAGTAACTACCGTGGTGGCCCGAGCCGAAATTTTAACGACATCGCCACGGGTTTGGGCCACCTCTATTCTGTCTCCTACTTTGACAGGCCTTTCAAAAAGAATGATAATGCCAGAAATAAAATTATTGGTAATATTCTGTAAGCCGAACCCAATACCAACACCCAATGCACCAGCCAGGATCCCGAGGGATGTCAAATCAATACCAGCAGTTTGGATGATGATAAAGAACCCGATGATCAAGAGTATATACCGTACAATGGTACCGATGGATTGGCGTACACCTATGTCAAGCTTATACCTAGTAAGAATCCTGTTGACCAGCAAATATTTGATCTTGCCCGAGAGATATACAAGTAGTAAAACAAAAAATAAGAAGTAGATGATGGAAGCCGGGGTCACTTCCGTTTTCCCTAGATGAAAAATAGCATAATTGAAGATATCAGATATCTGCTCTAAAATATTCTGCCAGCTTTCTTTATTAAAGGAAAAGTCTTTCATACCTCTCGAAATATAGATGCTTTTTGCAGCTTTTTAAAGATTATGGCGAAATAATTACATTTTATATTGTTTGTTGAATCCGTCATGGCTCGTAATTTTAGAACCATTCCGTTGTTGTACCAGGAAGTAGGAGAGACGAGTCTCCATAGCTGAGAAACCTGTATTGATTGTTTAAAGCCTCTTGATATATCTTGCGCCAGTCGGAACCTACGAATGCGGCAACGAGTAAAATAAGCGTAGAACCTGGCATATGGAAGTTTGTAATCAGGCCATCACACATTTTAAACTCATAACCAGGCATGATGAATATCTCGGTTTTACCAATTAAGTGCCCGATGTTTTCTCGTTGCATGTGCTCCAGGACAGCCTGCATGGCTTCTGTGCGGGACGGGAGTGCCTCCTTCTGAAATTGATAAGGGTATAGCTTTGCTATTTCAAATGAACTGGACTCATTTCGGAGCAGTTTTACGCCATACCAGTAAAGACTTTCCAAGGTCCGTACCGACGTGGTACCCACAGCTATCACGCGACGGCTCGTTTGATCAAGATTCCGAACCGTTTGCTCGGTGATGATGACTTGCTCGGCATGCATTTGGTGGCGGCGGACATCATCTTTTTTGATGGGTTGAAAAGTGCCGGCGCTCACATGCAAGGTTAGAAAGTCTTTCCTAATGCCTTTCTGATCAAGATTTTGCAGGATTTCTTCTGTAAAATGAAGCCCAGCTGTTGGAGCTGCTACAGCGCCTGCTGCTTTGGAATAAAGGGTTTGATACCGTGATTTATCCGCCATTGTAGCTTTCCTTTTGATATACGGTGGCAGCGGAGTGGCGCCACCTGCTTCGACAATTTCTGCAAAAGTCACCGCTTCTTCCCACTCAAAAGCAACCAGTTTCTGATCCCTGTCGACCAAACGAATACTCACTTCTACATTATTTCCAGAGATCTCAACACTCTTTTTAAGCGTTTCCTCCTCCTTCCATTTACGCAGATTGCCCACCATACATTGCCAAACACACCTATTTTTTACCTGCATGGCCAGGTGTACTCTATCTGTAGGTGCGGTGGGCTGCAAAATAAAGATTTCTATCAGCGCACCCGAGGTCTTTTGGAATACCAGCCTAGCGGGTATTACCTTTGTATCGTTGAAAAAGAGGATACTTTCTTCCGGAATATGATCTAAAATATCGGTAAATCGATGATGCAAGACCTGCCGGTTTTTGTAAACCAATAGCTTCGAATGATCTCGTTTATCCAGAGGAAATGCAGCAATATTAGATTCCGGAAGGGAATAGTGAAAGTCCTTTAAATCAATGTCCAATGTGGTTATTTCTGGGCTGTTTCTAAATTATCTTTATAACGCTTCTTGGCATCATGGATAGCTTCAATAGCTTTTTCCTTACTTTCCCAACCTTCTATGCCTACTTTTTTCTTTTCAAGATCCTTATAAACCTGGAAAAAATGCTCGATTTCATTAATCAAGTGAGGATTTACTTCTTCTAATGTAAATATCTTGTTCCAGATCGGATCACTTACCGGCACGCAAAGTATCTTCGCGTCTGGACCCTTTTCATCAAACATTTTAAACAAACCTATAGGGCGGACTTCTATTAAGCAGCCAGGAAAGGTTGGTTCGGATACCAGGATTAATACATCCAATGCATCACCGTCTAAAGCCAAAGAATCGGGAATAAATCCATAATCGCTGGGATAATGCATGGAAGAAAATATCATCCTATCGTATCGGATCATCTTCTTTTCGTAGTCGTACTCATATTTATTACGACTTCCTTTGGGAATTTCGACTACGGCATCAATTGAGAAATCTTCGGTTTCATTCATATCAAAATTAAAAAATTTAAAATCGAGCGCAAAGATAGTATAAATATACTTGTGATACTTTACTTCCCTATTACTAAAGTGCTTTGCTGCCTCATCGGTTTAAGAGATTGTATATGCTAAAAACAAATAATCATCCCTATTGAGCTGATTTTAGCGCTTTTATGCCATGTTATGATATACATGCTGTACATCATCATCCTCCTCAAATTTTTCCAGAAGTTTTTCAATATCCTCTTCCGCATCGCTGGATAATGGTTTCGTGTCTAGGGGAAGTCTCTCGAAGCCGGACTCTACAATTTCACAGTTCCGGTCTTCCAAGGCTTTTTGTATAGCCCCAAAATCAGGATAGTTACCGTAAATTATAATATTATCGCCCTCCTTAAAAACTTCTTCAGCGCCAGAATCAATCAGTTCGAGTTCGAGCTCGTCCTCATTCCAGTCCCCAGCTTCGATTTTAAATACACATTTTCGGTCGAAAAGGAAATCCAAAGAGCCCGTAGTGCCAAGGTTTCCACCGGCACGGGTGAAATAACTTCGCACATTGGCAACTGTTCTATTGATGTTGTCAGTGGCACACTCTACCACTATGGCGATGCCGTAGGGGCCATAACCTTCATAAACCATCTCCTTATAGTCCTCCTGGTCTTTGGAAGTAGCGCGTTTTATAGCTCTTTCGATATTATCTTTTGGCATATTAGCACTTTTGGCATTCTGGATGATTACCCTTAGCCGTGAATTAGATTCAGGGTGTGGGCCACCTTCTTTAACAGCGATGGCTATTTCCCGTCCGAATTTGGTAAAAGTTTTCGCCATTTGGCTCCACCTTTTCATCTTCCTGCCTTTTCTGAATTCAAATGCTCTTCCCATATGGTTAAAATTGATAAGTTGGTGCTAAATTAAATGTTATATGGATATTTGTAATAATGATTCAGCTAATATTTCAGAAAATAAGTAGTAGTTTATGATTTGTAATTAAACATTCTTTCATAGACAGCGGTATACTTTAAAAGTATTGTTACTAACGCCAGCAGATATGCATTTATATGCCTCATACTCTAAATACACACTTCAGTTTCTGTTTGATGCAGGTACCTCACGTGGTATCTTAAAAACACGGGATACTTATTTTATCAAATTATTGGCAGTAGATGATACTGATGGGGTGGGCATTGGGGAATGTGCCCCATTGCAGGGACTAAGCATCGATTACCGTCCAGGGTTGCAGTCTTATATCCAGCAAGTATGCCGAAAATTTTCAACGATGGCTGTGCCCGATAATGTAGAAGAGGCAAAAAAATTAATTTATCAAACGATCGACAAAGGCTACCCCTCGGTGATATTTGCTTTCGAAACCGCTTTTTTAGATTTATTACAGGGAAGTAAAAGACGACTTTTCTATAATGATTTTTCTTCAGGAGAGGCATCCATTAGGATTAACGGATTGATATGGATGGGTAATAAATCTTTTATGCTTCAGCAGATCAAAGATAAGTTAGCGCAGGGATTTAACTGTATTAAAATAAAGATAGGAGCCATAGATTTTGATTCGGAATGCGAGGTATTGCAGTATATTCGAAAAGAATATAGTGCCGGTGACATCGAGATTCGATTGGATGCAAACGGTGCCTTTTCTGCTGAAAATGCATACGAAAAGCTCGACATCTTAAGTCAATATAATATTCACTCTGTCGAGCAACCTGTTCAACCTGGCCAGGTTGAACTGATGCATATACTTTGTAAAGAAGCACCAATTCCTATTGCCCTTGATGAGGAGTTGATCGGCACCTTTTCCCTTAAGCGAAAAAAAGAGTTACTTGAAGCGATTCAGCCTGCCTATATTATCTTAAAGCCTACGCTATTAGGCGGCTTCGCTGCAACAAAAGAATGGATAAACTTCGCCAGCCAAATGAATATTGGATGGTGGATAACGTCGGCACTGGAATCCAATATAGGGTTGAACGCTGTAAGCCAATTCGCTGCCAGCGTCGAGCCTGAATTACCTCAGGGATTGGGCACGGGAAAACTTTTCGCCAACAATATACCGTCGCCACTGACTATACAAGATGGGGAGCTTTGGTATTCTAAAACAGTTCCCTGGGACTTGGGCCGCCTTTCCAGATCATCATAATCAAATACATTTTATATATTCGGCTTCATTTCAAGAGAATTTCATATGGCATATGCATTAATAACGGGTGCAAGTAAAGGAATTGGTAAGGCATTGGCTCTTGAGTTGGCTGCTGCCGGAACACCCCTAGTGCTTGTTGCAAGATCGAAAGACATACTGCAACAGTTGTCGGCGGAAATCGGCCTCAACCATAAGGTCGATATAAAAGTCTTTGCCATAGACCTGTTATCTGAACAGGCACCTGAGAAGATTTATGCCTGGTGTGTTGAACAACAGCTTCAAGTGGGTATGTTGATAAACAATGCCGGTGTTGGAGTTTATGGAAAGTTTGCATCATCTTCGATAGACAAGCAAGTAAGTATGTTGGCACTTAATCAGGAGGTGATGGTTAAACTGACGTATCTTTTCATACCCCTGCTGCAGCAAGCTGGTAAAGCGCATATTCTTAATGTTTCGAGTACGGCAGCCTTCCAAAGCATGCCTTACTTTAGCGTATATGCTGCAACAAAGTCTTTTGTCTTGTCATTTTCGAGAGCTTTACGTCAGGAATTAAAGCGGAAAAAAATCAATGTCAGTTGCCTATGTCCAGGCCCTACCGATTCCAGTTTTTTTGATGAAGCGGGGTATGAGGGGGTAGGTAATGATATCAACTATGTAAAAATGACTCCGGAAGCAGTTGCGAAATCCGCCCTAAGAGGGCTCGAGTATGAGTATGCAGTCATCATTCCAGGATTTTCAAATAAAATCGGTGCTGTGTTGAGCAGAATTTTACCCGAAGGATTGACTGTAAAAGCTGTGAGTTATTTATTTCGCCCGAGGTGAGGCAAGTGCTAAAAATTTAGTTTAAAGTGGGCTAGTAGCTGGTGAGCTAATTTTGGTACTCCAGTCGTCGCTTTTTCTTCAACGATATGAATATGCTTTCTTCCCTTCAACTCATTGGAGATTTTTGGATCAACAATATATAATGGTGTGCCCGGCGGGGTATAATCGATAAGCCCCGCGGCGGGGTAAACTAATAATGAGGTACCCACCACCAGGAAGGCATCAGCGTCCATGGTCGCCTGTACAGCCTTCTCCATCATCGGAACCATCTCTCCGAACCAAACGATATGCGGACGCAGCTGAGAGCCCTTTTCGCACCTATCTCCGATTTTAATTTCCCAACCATCTATATCATAAATTAATCCCTCATCGACACAGCTCCGCGATTTAAATAACTCACCATGTAAATGGATCACTTTTCCAGAACCCGCCCTCTCATGTAAATTATCGACATTTTGCGTGATAATCTGAACATCAAAATGTTTTTCTAATTCAGCCAATGCAAGGTGCGCGGGATTTGGATCGGCTTTTTTCGCTGCTTTGCGCCTTTGGTTGTAAAAATCCAGCACGAGCGCGGGGTTTGCTTCCCAACCTTGCGGGGTGGCTACTTCCATGATGTCATGGCCTTCCCATAGCCCATCTGCATCCCTGAAGGTCGCAATGCCACTTTCGGCACTTACCCCTGCACCCGTAAGTACTACGATCTTTGGTTTTATCATTCCTGTATTTTTAATTCATACAGGAATTTAATAGAAAATGTTTGGTGGCATGCTAATTTTTTTATCTGTTTCCCGTTCTTGGCTTCGCCTTCGCTGGCTCGGCAGGCAAGGGATGAGCTTGGGCTGATATTACAGTAGCATTTTTATCGCCGGCAAATTTCTGAAGGGTAAGTATCTCTTTTTCACTCTCCTGCAAGGCTTCGATGGCTTCCTTTAAAGCGGTTATGTCTCGAGACATGGTAGAGGCTCCAATTACTTGTCCCTCACCGTCAAGGATTGGGGCGTGTAGCTCTTCCATATATACTTTTCTGCCATGTAGCTGAAGCTCCTGTTGGGTAGAGAAGCTTTCACCCTTTAAAGCGCTATCATAGATATCCTTCCACAACTGGTGCTTTTCTTTTGCTATCTTTTCAAAAATATTGTCCCCTTCAGCCACTATTGCTCCGAATTTGGCAAGCCTTTCGCGGAGTGTTTCATTGATCATCGTGACCTTATAATCCTTGTCTATAGCAATAAAGCCATCCTCGGCAATATTCATCAGGGAGTGCAGAATTAACTCCCTCTGCTGGGTATTTTGTTTGGCTAACATCATTTCTGTTACATCTCTGGATATGACAGAAGCGCCGACTATATTGCCCATTTCATCTTTTATAGGATTGTGGTAAGTATGAGAAAACTGCTTCCCATAGCTACCTGACACTTCTTCCTCTCGAACATAACTTTCCCCAGCCAGCGCCCGGTCGTACCTTTCCTTCCAAATCTCCCATTTGTCTTTTGGTAAGAGGTCAAAAATATTGGAGCCTACCTCCAGATTAATATTCATAGCGGCATATTTAGCCCTCAGCGTCGTGTTGACAATGGTGATTTTATAATCTTTGTCAATTGCAAAAATAGTATCTTCAGTATTGTTGATAAGCCCATTTAGATTGGCTTCTTTCTGCCTCATTTCCTGTTGCGCACGTTGCATCTCCTCCTGTGTGGCTTCCAGTTCTTCCATATTCTGGCGCATCTCTTCTTCCTGCGCCCGCATCTCTTCCGTCATGTTTTGTGCCTCGAGCAGCAAAATTTCGGTTTTCTCGTTGTTTCTGTTGGTAGATATGGATGCTGCCAGGCTTTCGGCGATCTTTTTGATAAATTCTATCTCAAAGTTTTCGATTGGCTTGAAGGCTGCAATTTCAAGGATTCCGACGACCTCGTCATTGGTAGCTATCGGTACCATCAATATGCATTTCGGGCTACTGCCACCAATACCTGATTTAATTTGCAGATAGTCCTGCGGAATATCGGTGAGATATAAAGTATCCTTTTCCTGCCATGACTGACCTGCAAGTCCTTCTCCTTTAAGGATCTTTTTGTCGAAGTATTTTTTACGGTTGTAGGCAAAACAAGAAGCCAACTTTAGATAAGGTTCGTGGCCTTCTTCGTCCTGTACCAGAAATATAGCGCCTTGATTAGCACCAACATATTTCACCAACTGGCCGATAAATTCTTCACATAGCTGCACTGTATTTTTGGTATTGCTTCGCATGATCTCGACAAAATGCGTGTACCCGTGGTTCACCCAGTTCCTTTGTTTGTCTTCCAAAGCAACCTTTCCCAGACTCTCTTTCATGCCAGATAAAGACTCCCCAAGTTCACCTTCATTATTAAATACGCTGATATTGTGGCTGAATTCTCCCTGGCCTACCTTTACTGCAAGTTCTTTGACGCTACCTAAATGGCCTATTAATATATTGATCTGGCGGATAATGATATTGGTTTCATTTCTATTTTCAGGTACAAGTTCAGGAATGTTGCCACTACTAATTTCCTTTACAACATCTTTAATATGCTTTAAATTATTGACAACATTTCTTACCAGCCACAAGCCCAAACCGATACCCATGATAACTGATAAGAGAAAACACGAATAACACGCTAATTTTAGGCTATTGATATGGGAGTCTAATGCTACTGTAGCCTCAATGATCTTATTTTGAATTTGAGTTTGAAGCTTGGTGGCATCGATATTGATAGCATTTATGGTCGGTAAAACCTGCGCTTTTAGCTGCCTTTGAATATTTCTTTCGACGGCCAAAAGTTCCAGCATAGCAGGAATCTCGTCGGTAGTGTCTTCACGCATAGTAAAGCTAATCCTATAATATCCGGTATTTTTAAGTTCGTCAGTCACACGTTGGGCAATGTTGAGCTGGTCTAATTGAAGTTTATGAAGGTTGGAAGAAATTGGAATAAACAGATCTTTGGTTTCTTTATCTGAAAATTGAGCAATTTCATACTTCAACTTCTCCTGTGATATGACAAGATTTTCCTTCCAGATATTGGTTATAGCTACCTTTTGCAGTTCATCACCCTGATCGATATAACCTTGAAGGAAAATATTGGTCTCCTGCAAGCTATTTCTGATCTGTTCAATATGTAATAGGGAAGGGGTATAGACATCAGTAATATCGTCTTTCGCTTCAGTTAGTTTCTCAAGATGAAAGAGGCTGAAGATCAGCGTCATGAGCGTTAACGATCCCAATAAAAAAATGGATATAACGATTCTGCTGCTAATCGTTTTCAACTCTATAATGCCCTTTAAATGTTTATTCATGTGGAATAGTCTAAATAACTATTCAAGAATATCTTATTTAGAGCATAAATTAAGCGCTAAAACCCTGCAATCAAAACCTATGTAAGGTATTGATCTGAAGTGCGCAAGTAATGTAGTGGTGGGGCTGAACACTTTTTTAAAACGATTTAAAAAAAGAAGAAAACAGCCACCGGCTATCCTTTTTTCTTCTTGGCAAACTTGCCTTTTTTAGGTTGTGGTTTTTCTGAAAGTTCAATACATTCTGCCAAAGTAAGTGATGAGGGCTCTTTGTCTTTGGGAATTTTCACATTTTTCTTTCCCACTTTAATATAAGGTCCCCAGCGACCATTGAGAATCTGCACTTCAGGATTCTCTTCAAATGACTTTATGTGTTTTTCAGCGTCTGCTTTTCTTTTGTCCTGGATAAGTTCAATTGCTCTGTCTGAGGTTATGCTCAGCGGATCATCCTCTTTTCCAAGGGAATAAAATTTACTATCATGCCTGATGTAAGGGCCAAACCTGCCAATGGCTGCTACCATGGGGGTTTCTTCGAACGCTCCAATCTCACGTGGGAGCTTAAACAATTCCATCGCATCTTCCATAGTAATATTTTCTATGAACTGGCCTTTTCTTAGACTTGCAAACAATGGTTTCTCCTCATCCTCGCTATCGCCGATTTGTACCAGAGGTCCAAATTTTCCCAGCCTGGCTATCACTGGTTTTCCTGTTTTAGGATCTTTGCCAATCTCCCGGGATGAGCCTACCGATGATCGCTCAATATTCTCAGTTCTGGTAACTTTAGGATGGAATTGGCTATAAAAATTGTCAATCATCTTATCCCATTGCTTTTCACCATTGGCAATTTCGTCAAATTCTTTTTCCACCGTAGCAGTAAAAGAAAAGTCAATCACATTAGGGAAATGCTCTACTAAAAAATCATTTACTACCATAGCAATGTTGGTAGGGAAGAGCTTATTTTTTTCTGTACCTGTGATTTCTACAGCTTCTACATTTTTGATGACGTCGTTTTGAAGGGTAATTTCGCCGTATTTTCGCTCTTTGCCATCTCTACTTTCTTTGATGATATAACCTCGTTTTTGGATAGTTGAAATCGTAGGTGCATAGGTTGATGGTCGTCCTATTCCCATTTCTTCCAGTTTCTTTACCAGACTTGCTTCTGTATACCGGGCTGGTGGTCGGGTGAAACCCTGTCGGGCCAGCATTTTGTTTAAATCCAGTGCCTGGCCCACGTTTAAGGGCGGTAACATGCCCTTTTTATCGTCTTCTTCTTCCTCCTCATCGTCATCATGAGACTCCATGTATACCTTCAGAAAGCCTTCAAACTTGATGACCTCGCCGCTAGCAGTTAGTGTTTGCGGAACAGTGGAGATGCCGATGGTGGCGATGGTTTTTTCCAGCTCTGCATCTGCCATTTGCGAGGCAATGGCACGTTTCCAAATCAGGTCGTAAAGTCTTTGCTCATTTCTTTCGCCATCTACTTCATGTTCAGCAAAATTGGTAGGGCGTATGGCTTCGTGAGCTTCCTGCGCTGATGAAGATTTTGTTTTAAAATGCCTGGTATGAATGAACTCTTTTCCATAAGCTTTTCCTATTTCATTGCTGGCACTTTGGATAGCATCTTCCGACAGGTTGAGAGAATCCGTTCTCATGTAGGAGATCTTTCCCGCTTCGTAGAGCCGCTGTGCCAGGGTCATCGTTTGAGCGACGGAAAAGCCTAGCTTTCTGCCTGCCTCCTGCTGTAGTGTAGACGTAGTAAAGGGCGGTGCAGGTGTCTTTTTAGCGGGCTTCTTTTCCAGATTGGTAATGGCATAGGCTGCTCCAACACATTTCTGCAAGAAAACCTGAGCTTCTTCTTCTGTTGGAAACCTTTCGCTTAAGTCAGCTGAAAGGATTTTTCCCTTTTCAAGTACAAACGTTGCAGTTACTTTATAAGAAGACTTGGCATTAAACTTATCGATCTCCCTCTCTCTATCTACCACAAAGCGTACGGCCACTGATTGCACACGCCCGGCAGAAAGTCCTGTTTTAATTTTTTTCCATAGAATAGGGGAGAGTTCAAAACCAACGAGCCTGTCCAGAATACGCCTTGCCTGTTGTGCATTTACCAGGTCAAGATCGATACCCCGTGGTGATTGTATGGCATTTAATATGGCATTCTTTGTTATTTCTCTAAATACTATTCTCCTGGTGTTGGTGTCATTGAGGCCCAGAGCTTCTTTAAGGTGCCAGGAAATGGCCTCTCCTTCACGGTCATCATCACTCGCCAGGTAAACCATTTCAGCCTCCTTACACATCTTCTTTAGCTGCTTTATAACATCTACTTTATCGGCAGTGATTGCGTATGTTGGCTTAAATCCATTTTCTATATCTATGGCACTATCATCCTTCGGAAGATCCCTCACATGCCCGTAACTTGAAGCAACTTTATAGTCTTTACCTAGATAGCCTTCAATCGTTTTTGCTTTTGCGGGGGACTCTACGATTACAAGATTTTTTGACATAAGAGAAAATTTAATAAAATGGGAATTTCCAAATATCATTAAATTTTATTGAAAAATGCAAAGAAGCCAAATTTTATCAGCAATGATTGGTTATATTTAGCCACAATTTTGGATATAGGAGAAAAAGAATTCATCATTTATGGCTAAGAAATTATTTCTTGTGCGACATACACAAGCAGTAGAAAATACTGGAAGACAGACCGATGTCCACCGTGCTTTAACCGCGAGAGGGTTTAGCGATGCCTCGAGAATTGGCGGAAAATTTATCGAAAAACATCAAAAACCTGATATTATTATTTCAAGCCATGCTGAAAGGGCCCGGAGAACAGCCGAGTTGATGGCCGAGCAAATGAAGTTTGATCATGAAAGTATAATATACGATGAGGATCTGTACGAAGCCTCCGCCCGAACCTTGCTTAATTTAATCAATGCGCTCAGTGATAGCTGGAGCCGGGTCATCCTGATAGGCCATAATCCCTCGTTTTCATATTTTGCAGAGTTTATCACAAAGCAAAATATAGGATCGATCCAACCGGGAGGGATTGTAGAAATCGATTTTCAGGTGGGCGCCTGGAGAGAGATATCTGAAGCCAATGCCCAATTGAAATCCTATGATGTTCCTTTAAAGGAACAAGAATGAGATCCTGAAGTTGTATGGATTTAATAGAAGGGTTGCCTTTTTATTTAACATGTTTATTTCATACGCTAAAAACTTTAAGTTTTGGATTCGAGAGAAGCTATATTTGAAACCTTTGATCCGAGTGGTGTCGGTGCTGCTGGGGCGTTGTTTGGCTTGCCATTTACTACCGAAAATGCACAACTCGTCCTCATACCCGTTCCCTGGGAGGTGACGGTGTCTTACAGCTCCGGTGCCGCTGATGGACCGATGGCTACTAAAAATGCATCATCACAGCTCGACCTATATATAGATGATATTCCCGATGCGTGGAAATTAGGTATCGCTATGCTGCCCATCTCTTTTGAGTGGCGCCGGGAAAGTGACAGGTTAAGAGAAACAGCAGCGCGACATATCAGGTGGTTGGAGGCAGGTGAGCCCGCGGCTGCGGCAAAAGAACTGCAAGGTATTCCACGCGAGGTAAACGAGGATTCTGTTTCGCTAAATGAATGGGTAAAAAGCCAGGCAAAAAAGGAGCTTGCAGGAGGTAAAATGGTTGGTGTTCTTGGTGGGGACCATAGCACACCCTTAGGCTTGATCGATGCACTTACGGAACAGTATGCCGATTTTGGCATTTTGCAAATTGATGCCCATGCCGATCTAAGAGATTCTTATGAAGGGTTCCAATATTCTCATGCCTCTATCATGTATAACGCGCTAAAATTCGCCAGCGTAAGCAAGTTGGTACAGGTCGGTATCCGCGACTATGCCGAAACGGAGGCGGCTATGGTGGAAGCATCTGCCGGAAGAATTGTGACCTACCTCGACCGTAATCTGAAAGAACGCATGTTTGAGGGTGAAAGTTGGAAGAATTTGTGCCAGGAAATGGTTGCCACGTTGCCGTCTCATGTCTATATAAGTTTTGATATCGATGGGCTTGACCCTAAGCTTTGCCCCCATACGGGCACGCCAGTAGCAGGTGGGTTCGAGTTTGAAGAGGCTATGTACCTCCTTAAAACATTGGTGAGAAGTGGTAGAAAAATCATAGGTTTCGATCTTTGCGAGGTGGCACCAGGCGACGAAGGAGCGTGGGACGGCAATGTCGGCGCCAGGGTATTGTATCGACTGGCCAATCTGATGGCTGTCTCTCAACAGAAGCTTTCTTTCAGGTAGAGGTAGCAAGCTGGCTTACGGTAAAATATCCTCATTGATGTTTGCTTCTTTTTAAAAATTGATGATTGATCTGCGGAAACGACATGATTTATTCTAGCATTGAACGATTCTCCACTCAACAAACTAATTTTTTGCAAAATAGTAGAAGTTAATTGTTCATAATCCATAATTTTGTGCTTCATCATTAAAGAATACAATTCCCTTACCTATGCATGCCGATTATTTTCATAAGATAGCTTCCGAGTTAAATATTCAATCCAAGCAAGTTGCCGCTACGATCACCCTACTGGATGAAGGCGGTACAGTACCTTTTATTTCCAGGTATAGAAAAGAAGTTACCGGGAGTTTAGATGAGGTGGCGATCACCCAGATCAGGGATAGAATTATCCAGTTGCGAGAGTTGGACAAGCGAAAAGCTGCCATTTTGAAGTCATTGCAGGAGCAGGAAAAACTGACACCCGAACTACAAAAGAAAATCGAAGACGTAGAGACTATGGCCGTTCTGGAGGATATTTATCTTCCATACAAACCAAAGCGAAGAACCAAGGCTACCGTAGCCAGGGAGAAAGGGCTTGAACCTTTGGCCAAACTTATTTTTGACCAGGTAGCAGGCAGCGTGGTGAAGGAAGCAGAAAATTTTGTAAATCCAACAGCCGGCGTCAACAACGTGGATGAAGCATTGCAGGGGGCTCGGGATATTGTGGCAGAGTGGATCAACGAGGAACCCGAGGCCCGGTCCAGGATTAGAGATCTCTTTATCAGGAAAGGTGTCTTTAAGTCCAAAGTAATCGCTGGAAAAGAAGAAGAGGGGCAGAAATTTAAGGATTATTTTGACCTGGAAGAGCCTATTGCCAAAGCACCGTCTCATCGGGTATTGGCCATGCGTCGAGGCGAAAAGGAATCTATTCTTATGCTTGATACCGCTCCACCCGAGGAAGATAGCCTCTCTGTACTTCAAGATCATTTCGTGAAAGGGACCAACGAGGCAGCAAAACAAGTGGAAGTGGCTATTAAAGACAGCTATAGAAGGTTATTAAAACCATCGATTGAAACTGATGTGCGTATTAGCACTAAAAAGAAGGCGGATGATGATGCCATTGGTGTTTTTGCGTCCAATCTTAGGCAGCTGTTGTTGTCGGCACCTTTGGGCCAGAAAAACGTGATGGCGCTGGATCCTGGCTTTCGTACCGGTTGTAAGTTGGTGTGCCTGGATAAGCAAGGGAAACTTTTACATTTTGAGGCGATTTACCCCAATGAGCCTCAGAAGAAGGTAAAGGAATCAGGCGCGCTTGTAAAGTATTTTTGCGAAAAATTTGATATCGAAGCCATCGCAATAGGCAACGGAACAGCTAGTAGGGAGACCGAAAGTTTTATTGAAAGCCTGGCCTTGCCAAAGCACATCACCACGGTAATGGTCAATGAGAGTGGTGCCTCGATCTACTCTGCCTCAGATATCGCGCGGGAGGAGTTTCCCGATCAGGATGTCACCGTAAGAGGTGCCGTCTCTATTGGGCGGCGACTGATGGATCCCCTGGCTGAACTTGTCAAACTTGACCCCAAGTCTATAGGAGTAGGACAGTATCAACATGATGTTGATCAAACAGCACTAAAGCAAAGTCTCGATGATGTGGTAATGAGTTGTGTGAATGCTGTTGGTGTGGAAGTGAATTTGGCAAGTAGACAGCTGCTTACCTACGTTTCAGGACTTGGTCCGCAGCTTGCCCAAAACATCGTTATCTATCGGAATGAAAACGGCCCCTTTAAAGATAGGGAAGCACTGCGAAAAGTGCCTCGGCTAGGCGACAAAGCCTTTGAGCAAGCAGCAGGATTTCTGCGTATTTCTGATGCTGTGAATCCGCTCGATCGGAGCGCAGTACACCCCGAGCGATATCAAACGGTAGAGAATATTGCCAAAGATTTGAACTGTTCTGTGGATGAATTGATCGCCCAGGATGTACTGAGAAGTAAAGTTGATCTTAAGAAATATGTCAATCAGGATATAGGTTTACCAACCTTGACGGATATTATGCAGGAGCTTGCCAAACCTGGCAGAGATCCACGCGAAAAATTTGAGATCTTTTCCTTTATGGAGGGTGTTAACCATATGGAAGATTTAACGGTAGGTATGAAACTCCCAGGAATCGTAACCAATATCACGAATTTCGGCGCCTTTGTCGATATCGGTGTACACCAGGATGGCCTGGTACATGTAAGTCATGTTTCAGATCAATTTGTAAGCAACCCAGCGACCATCCTATCAGTGCAGCAAAAAGTAGAAGTGACGGTTTTGGAGGTTGATGCTGCCCGTAAGCGGATATCGTTATCGTTAAAAAAGGATCCTTTTTCTGCTGAAAAACCCAGGGATAAAAATTTGGGAGTTGGGAAGAGTAGCCCTTCTCATTTGAATAAGACAAAAGAAAAACCTCGAAATAACGCTAAACCTATTCAGGAAAAAATGCCGTCGAAGAAAAAGCAGGAAGATCCACAGGATATGCAAAAGATGCTCGAAATGCTTAAAGGCAAATTTAGGTAGTTTATTGGATTTGAAATGGTTACAACGAAAGAGCCGCTCCATAATTGGAACGGCCTTTTCAATTTTTTACGGTCGCTTTGTGAGCGAACGATTAACTGATCAATTCTTTCCATTCATGATATCTTTGAGAAATTTTCCCTGCTACTATAGCATAATTTTCCCAGGTGTCTTTTACGTGATAGATAGATGGAAGGTCTGTAGCCAGTAGCGTCTGGTAGTCTTTTTTATAAATACCACTACCATAGTAATAGTAGGCAAACATATTTCCTTCTTTATTGAACAACTCATAGCCCAGGTATCCATCCCAAATCTCACTTAAGACAGTACATGAGACGTCTCGGTTTTTAAATCTATAGATTTGAGTTTCAGTTTCTTCCTCAAAATATTCTGAAAACATTTCTTTCTCTATCATCCAACCTAAAAACATACCTATATGTACATAAGCTTGTTCGATAGGAAGAGACTCTGGAAAGTTTCCTAGAAAATGGTTTTTGGCATTATCATAAATGGTTTTTTCAATGGCAGGCTTCTTCTCGATCATAAAACTTGTATTTTGGCATTTGTATATAGATATGGTTTCAAGTGATTTAGTAACCCAATTTGTGTAAATTAGCTGTATAAACAATTGCAATTTCAAGTTTTATCTTACGCCATTTATAAGTGTTTTTACTGCCATATCTTGCTTTTTTGAGCCGGTATTGACGAAATTTTACTCGAAACTTTGTCTAAATTTTCTCGTATTTTTCGTACGAAATTACTATAAAATTATTATTATTTTAACTGAGGCTTATTTTTTGGTTTTTATGCGAAGAAAATAAAAAACTTATGGTAAACAATTATGTTATAAATGTAAATAATATTCAAAAATCATAAAATCGAACATCATGCCATACAAATCTAAAAACGACGGTGGGGTAAGTAAAGGTAAACCTTCAGGTTCTGAAAAAGATAAAGCAGAAGTAAAACAGCAGGATAGTGATGCATTGGAAAGAGAGGAACGGATAGCCAATAAATACACTGATGAGGAAGGAAATCCTGATACCGATAAATTATATGTTACCAATAGAAACAGAAACACCGATAAACCCGATATCGATAAGCCGGCATATGGTAGCTCATAGTAATTGTTGGCACATTAAATTTTTTTGAACGCGCTAACAATACTGACGTGTCGGATATGCCAACGACTGACAACCTACTTGATTCTCCGCAAAAGAAGCTGGTTTTTTTTTAAATCTGTTACGCCTTGTAACTGCGGTCGGTCTACTTTATGATGGTAAAAATGATTTCTTACTCTTACAGGGAATAGGGAATAAATTGGGCTAAGCGCCGAGCAGGTAATGCCAGTTGCGGAAAACCTGCCGGTCTTAATTTTTGTCATTCCAGAAAATTAGCTTCAGGGAATAAAATTAAAGTCGCTTGTCATCATGACGTTACAGGACAGGGTAATGGATGAGAGAGAGAATACATTTATCAAAATTATTCGGATAGGATCATTTTCGGCAAAGTAATCATGGACGAAAGGATTGATCAATTATCCAGTCATGGTGATTAATGGCCATTGTGTATTCCTTCAAGCGTTACCTTTCAATGGAAGAACATATAGCTTAAGAGGATGGCGGCAATTATCCCGGCAAAATCTGCTATTAAGCCACACGTTACCGCATATCTTGTTTTCTTGATGTTTACAGAACCAAAATAGACGGCTAACACATAAAAAGTGGTTTCAGTAGAACCCTGCATTACCGAGGTTAATTTACCCACAAAAGAGTCGGGGCCATAGGTAGTCATGGCATCTAACATCATGCCTCTGGCCCCACTGCCACTCAACGGTTTCATAAAGGCAGTAGGCAGGGCAGGTACAAAATCTGTATTGATCTGCATAAAAGTCAGAACCTGGCTGATGCCGCCGATGAGAATTTCCAATGCCCCAGAAACTCTAAATACACCAATCGCGACCAGGATTGCTACCAGATATGGTATAATTTTAACAGCTATCGAAAATCCTTCTTTGGCACCTTCAATGAACTCTTCATATACGTTGACCTTTTTTCTCATCGCCAGCAGGATGAATAGAATGATGATGGAAAATAAAAAGAAGTTACTGGCTGCCGAAGAAATTGTGCTTATTTTTTCCTGGCTCAAACCCGAAAAATACCATATTACAAATGCAATAAATGCAGCTAACCCTAATATATAGGCCATGACCACTTTATTGAAAAGATTAATTTTTTGATAAAAGGACACCGCAATTAGTCCTGCCATGGTGGAAAAGTAGGTGGCTAGTAAAATCGGTATAAAAACATCTGAAGGGTCACCCGCACCGCGTTCCATGCGGTAAAGCATCACGGTAATCGGCAGAATGGTAAGCCCGGAGGTATTTAATACAAGGAACATAATTTGCGCATTAGAAGCTGTATCCTTCTTAGGGTTAAGCTCCTGCATGCTTTCCATGGCTTTTAGGCCGAATGGTGTAGCCGCATTATCCAGGCCAAGCATATTGGCTGAGAAATTCATCATCATGGCGCCAATTGCCGGATGATTGCGGGGGATTTCGGGAAAAAGTTTGGCAAGAAACGGACCAACAAGCTTGCCTAATATGTTCACAATACCACCTTTCTCTCCAATACGCATGATGCCCAGCCATAAGCACATTACCCCTGTAAGATAGAGGGCAATCTCAAAACCAGTCTTCGAATTTTCAGTGGTACTGATATACAGCCTGTAAAAAATATCTACCTCTCCCAAGAACAAAAACTTGAATAAGGCAACGACAAAGGCGATCAAAAAGAAGCTGATCCAAATATAATTTAAGGCCATTTATTTTTTTCTTAAAGCCCTAATTTATAGATGTTATCGGATAAAAAAAGGATAAATGACGCTTATTTTGGTGATGATGTAATTTTTTTATGCTTATTCGTTGATCAGGTTCAGGATGTGGCAGGCAGCTATCCCCGCTGTCTCGGTTCTAAGCCTGCTTTTCCCTAAGCTTATCGGTCTAAACGCATGTTGCAGAGCCGTTTCAATCTCCTTTTCAGAAAAGTCTCCTTCAGGTCCTATCAGAATGAGATAAGATTGTACCTTGGGAGCGATATGTAGGAGATGGTCCGGGTTTTCTTTATCTACATAAGCGATGTATTTAAAAATGTTTCCTGAAGATTCTTGGATCAGGGCGGGAAGTTTTTTTTCTTCACGTAGAACAGGCAGATAAGCTTTTAATGACTGCTTCATCGCGCTCACAACCTTTTTCTCCAATCTGTCTGTATTAAGATGTCGTCTTTCGGAGTGATCACAAAGGATAAAAGTAATTTCATGAACACCTAATTCTACGGTCTTTTCAAGCATCCACTCCAGCCTATCTGCATTTTTTGTAGGCGCAATAGCGAGGTGTATGTGGTACGGGTCGGGGGGCACGTCTAGGGTGTTCATTATCCTGAACTCACATTTTCTGGCATCGGCTCGGGTAATGACGGTTTCATAAATCTTACCCTTACCATCGGTAATTCGCAATAGGTCGTCGTTTTGAAGCCGTAATACCCTAACGGCGTGCTTAGACTCCTCCTCATCGAGGTGAAATACGCCTTCAGGTATTTGTGGTTGATAAAATAGCTGCATCTTAGTTTTGTTTAACGGACCAGACTGTTCTTTCACTGGCCGAATAAAAATAGAAAAAGCGACCCGTTCTACAAGTCGCTTTTTTATTCTTAAATGAAGCTACTATTGGTAGCTACTTTTTCCTTTGGCAACTTCAATATTCACGCTTTTGCCCTTGATCTGGCTTTTGTTCATGATATCAATCACTTTTTCAGCATCTTTTTTTGGTACTTCTACGAAAGAAAACTTATCGTAAATCTCAATACTGCCT
Source organism: Marivirga sp. ANT-B6 (assembly GCA_001683905.1). Classification (GTDB taxonomy): domain Bacteria; phylum Bacteroidota; class Bacteroidia; order Cytophagales; family Cyclobacteriaceae; genus ANT-B6. Next base: position 33,414 of record LXQK01000027.1, on the reverse strand, counting down.
ATCATATCGCCTGCTAGTCCCGTTTCTCCAGAAATAGCACCCACGATATCACCCGGCCTGATCTTAGATTTCTTGCCCAGGTTGATAAAAAGCCTTGCCATTTTACCTCTGTCAACTCGTTCACGGTCTCGAGACCCGCCGCCTTTACTAAACGAAGATCTGTCCCCTCTGTCCCCTCTATCGCCTCTTTCTTCACCACCACCGCGGCTATCACTAAAGTCTATATGGTCAGCCTTATCTTCTTTTCCGAGCTGTAAGCTTAACAAGGCAGAAATAATTTCTGTTTTACTAAATCCCTGCTCGGTAAGTGACTCGACGATTTCTTCATAGCCTTCTGTCTTACCTCCTAAGATTGTTTCCTTTATCGTTTCTGCGAATTTACTTCGTTTCAACGCCTGCAATTCTTTAGCAGAAGGCACTTCTCTTCGGATAATGCTCACCTTGGTGAATTTTTCAATTTCTCTTAGCTTGTTTCTTTCGCGAGCGGAAGCAAATGTAAACGACTTGCCTGATCTACCGGCCCGGCCCGTTCTCCCAATTCTATGTACATAATATTCGGGATCTAATGGAATATCAAGGTTAAATACAGCATCAACGTTTTCTACATCAATACCACGTGCTGCCACATCCGTAGCTACAAGTATATTTACATTGCCACTTCGGAACTTTTGCATCACGCGGTTCCTTTGCGATTGGTTCATATCTCCATGTAAACCTTCAGCATGATAGCCATTGCCTTGCAATTCCTCTACCACCTCATCTACTTTTCTTTTGGTATTACAAAATACCAGCATCAATTGCAGGTTATGCTGGTCTATCAGACGCGTCATTACCTGTGTTTTCAGTGTACTCTTTACTTCGTAATAATATTGTTCTATTGTTGAAACTGTAAGTTCATTCTTGGTAACCTGTACAAGTTCCGGATTTCTTTGGTACTTCTTGGTCAACGTCATGATAGGCTTTGCCATGGTAGCAGAGAAAAGTACCGTCTGCCTGTCATCCGGCATGGTATCTAAGATCATCTCTATATCTTCCCGAAAGCCCATATCCAGCATTTCATCTGCTTCATCTAAAACGATAGTACGTACATCGCGGAAGCTGAGTGTACCTCTCTTTAAATGGTCAATAACCCTACCAGGCGTTCCTACAATTACCTGAACGCCTCTTTTTAAATTGTTGATTTGCTTATCTATTGGGTCTCCACCGTAGATCGCCAAGGTATTGACACCTCTTTTATATTTCGATAATTTTTTTACCTCGCCGCTCACCTGCATGGCAAGTTCACGTGTAGGGCATAAAATCAGTGCCTGGGTACTTTTTTGGCTTGGATCAATTTTTTCAAGCAAGGGAATACTGAAGGCCGCGGTTTTACCGGTACCAGTCTGCGCTTGCCCAATCACATCGCGATTTTGCAATAAAAAAGGAATAGCCTGAGACTGGATAGGAGAGGCCTCTACATAACCCATCTCCTCAACTGCCTGTAAAATCTCAGACGATAGAGAGAGTTCGTTAAATTTTAAATTTTTCATGAAATGTTTTAAGATTGTTAGGATTTAAATGACAAGGTTTAAAAAATCCTGATCAACCTCTTCTGATTTCAACATATCATGTATATCAGTTATTTCATATAACACAGACGGGGACAATAGGTTATATGGGGTAAATAAGGATTGCAACGCTTTATAATTCATTCAAAAGTTGCGCAAAGGTAGCAATACAAAGCGAGAATAACTAATGCCAATTTTATCCTTGCGATAAACGACGCACCACCGCGATATATTCCTTTTCCGCCACACCCTTGTCTTTTCCTTTTTGTGCTTCCCAAGCATTGTATTTTGCAACACCTTTGAAGTCAAATCCACCAGGTTTTTCTCCACTCACATCACCTTCTGTAGCTTGCTTATACAGTGAGTACAAGCTCAGCAGGTCCTCGTTAGAAGGTTTGGTTGGTATATTCTTCGACTGCGCTACGGCATTTTCAAATTCTTGCGACGGCATATTTCTCATTTTAAAGTATCAACAAAAAAATAACCGGTGTTCCCGGTTATTTTACGCTCTATCTTTTATCAATCCCCTGGTAGGGTCTTTCATTGTGTCCGGTATACACCTGGCGAGGCCGCCCTATAGGCTCATTGTTCTCCCGCATTTCTTTCCATTGTGCTATCCAACCTGGTAGTCGGCCCAAGGCAAACATTACAGTGAACATCTCCGTTGGAATGCCCATGGCGCGGTAGATGATACCAGAATAAAAGTCTACGTTAGGGTATAGTTTCCGTTCCACAAAATAGTCATCTCTAAGGGCCGCTTCTTCCAATCCTTTGGCAATTTCTAAAATTGGGTCATTGATCCCTAGTTTATCCAACACATTATCAGCTGCCTTTTTGATGATCTTAGCGCGCGGGTCGAAGTTTTTGTAAACCCGGTGACCAAAGCCCATAAGCCTGAAGCTGTCGTCTTTATCCTTGGCTTTCTCTATGTACTTGTTGGCATTTCCGCCATCGGCTTTAATTTTTTCAAGCATTTCTATCACTGCCTGGTTAGCACCGCCATGCAATGGGCCCCAAAGCGCATTAATACCGGCTGATATAGAAGAGTACAAACTTGCCTGAGAAGAACCAACGATTCGTACCGTTGACGTAGAGCAATTTTGCTCATGGTCTGCATGTAAAATCAATAGTTTATCCAGTGCATCGGCAATCACAGGGTCTACTTCGTATTTTTCTGCAGGTAACGCAAACATCATTTTTAGGAAGTTAGAGCAGTAATCCAAGCTATTATCAGGATAATTCACCGGGTGACCAACTTCATTTTTATAAGACCACGCTGCCAATGTGGGCATTTTGGCAAGTATTCGTACGATACTTAAATTCACCTCTTCGGTCGATCGATTAGGATCCAGCGACTTAGGGTAGAATGCAGTCAATGAGCATACCAGAGATGACAGCACCCCCATAGGGTGTGCATTGGAAGGAAATCCATCAAGTATGTTTTTAATATCTTCATGCACGAGCGTGTGTACTGTGATTTCCTTTTTGAATTTATCATACTGCTCTGGCGTAGGAAGTTCACCGTGAATGAGAAGGTAACTTACTTCCAGGAAGCTTGACTTCTCAGCCAGTTCTTCAATGGTGTATCCCCGATACCTCAGGATGCCTTTTTCTCCATCTAAAAACGTGATGGCACTTTTTGTAGACCCTGTGTTCTTAAATCCCTGATCTAAAGTAATTAATCCAGATTTAGCACGAAGCGAACTAATATCCACCGCTGTCTCATTTTCAGTACCTGTCGTCAGGGGCAATTCATAGGTTTTACCATCTACACTTAATGCTGCAACATTATCTGCCATAAGATTTGTATCTATTTATTATTAAAAATTGGAACCTTGTAATGCCAAGGCAAATTACTAAATTTTGTTTTAAATAAAACTATTGATTGAAGGCATGTTTGTCTAATTATCCCCTAAAATTAAAGGAAGGCCATCTTTACTACTCCCAACTACAACAACTTTGGCATTAGGAGACTTTGCTAGCTCGAGTGTTGCTTCTATTCCCTTCCACTTTAATAATTTATCAGAAATGCCATCCGACACAATATCCTGAAAATCTTTAATACCCTGAGCTTCTATCCTTTTTCTTTCAGCTTCTTTGGTTTCTTTCTGCAATCTAAACTCATACTCTTTAGATTCTTGTTCTTGCTTCAGCTTATTTTCTATAGCTGTTTTAATTGTAGGAGGCAATTCAACACTTCTAATTAATATGGCATCCAGGTTTAAATACTTCATACCAATGTTTTTTCTCGTGGTATTATAAATTTCATCTTGTATGGTATCTCTCTTTGAAGAATACAATTCCTCAGGGTCATAACTTCCAATTACCTTTCTAACGGAAGATCTTATTTCAGGGATGATAATTTTATCAACATAATTTTGACCAACTTGTTTATGTAAAATTCCCAGCTCTTCAATATTGGGAGAGTAGCGATAAGATATATCTAACTTGATGGATAGGCCGTTTTTGGATAGTACATCCATGATTTGTTTATCTTCCTGAGTCCTCACGTCATAAATATACACACTATTCCAGGGTGCTTTAATATGAAATCCTTCACTGAGATATTCGTCAGTAACTGTTCCCTCTCCAAATTTTTTGTATAAAACACCTGCTTCTCCCGACCGGATGGTTACAAATATACTAGAAGAAAGGATTAATAATAATACTACAACAATTGCTCCCACAATGATGAATGGGAGGTATTTTCGATTATCCATTTTTGGGTATTAATTTAAGTTCAGTGGTAAATATAAGGGATTGAAGCCGATAAGTAAAGCCGATGTAGTATACTGTTGGTTTATAATATTCTCCTAAGCGTGTAACTTCTATGCAGCATTATAGTATAATTAATATGCCTTATTCGTTTGATAATTTGAGATTGGGAAAAACCTATCGTATGAAAAACTTCGATGAAGAAGTTGAATTTCAGGTGGAAGATATCAGTGGTTTTGGAGATTTTAAACTCAAAGATATACATACCCTCGAGCGGTTTACCTTAAAAGATTTCCTTCAGTTTGGAAAAGGTAAAGATTTCAATATTCATGAAATTTAGATACGTTTGGGGTGTATATCGCCGATAGTCATGACCACAGCTACTGTTTATGCCCTATACTTTCAGCCAACATCTGGAGGTCTAATCCTCCAAAATTTGCCGAACTCATCATGAGCAGGTTTTTCCCTGACCATTCTTTTTCCACAAGATAAGCCTCAAGCAACTGGCTATCAGTAAAAACGAGTAAGTCCTTTCGCTGAAAGGCTTCTTTGATATCTTCAGGAGAGATATATTCCACCTTCTTATGTTCCAGGGTCTTAGGGCTATAAAACACCATGGCGACATCCGCTGCATTGAAGGTGTTTTGATATTGACTTAAAAAGTTTTTATTCAGACTGCTGAAGGTATGCAACTCCAGGCACGCATATAACTGCCGTTTTGGATATTGCTTCTTTAACGCTTTGGTCGTTGCTTCCAATTTCGAAGGGGCATGAGCAAAATCTTTGTATACAACGGTATTGTGATTTTTAGATAGTAATTCCAGGCGTTTAGCTGCTCCCTTAAAGGTTTGTATGGCTTCATAAAATTCTTCAGAGGTAATGCCAATTTTCTTCAGTACAGCCTTTGCACCGTTTAAATTTTGCATATTATGCTCGCCAAATAATTGCACAGGTATTTCTCCATGATCGGTGATCAGGTAGGTTGTTCCGTTGGTAATTTTATGCTTGTGCGATTTATATTCTATGTTCAGCACATCTTCGCGTTCCTTGGCTCCAATTACAGTGGCTAAGGCATCGTTTTCAGAGTATATCAATATACCTGCTTTTGGGGAGGCGTCGGCAAACTTATCAAATTGTTTTACATACTCGTCCATGGTCGGAAAGACGTTGATGTGGTCCCAGGCAATGCCGCTGATCAAACCGATGTGTTGCTTGTAATGGAGGAATTTTGGAACCCGGTCGATGGGTGAAGAAAGATATTCATCGCCTTCTATAATGATGATAGGCGCGTCGCTTAGCTTTACCATCAGCTCAAATCCCTCTATCTGTGCACCCACCAAATAGTCAAAATCTTTTTTCCAATATTGCAGGACATGGAGGATTATAGAAGTGATGGTCGTTTTTCCGTGGCTTCCGGCAATGACGATTCGCTGTTTGTTTTTAGACTGCTCATAAATATACTCAGGATAAGAGTATACTTTCATGCCCAGATCAAGGGCTTTTATCAATTCGGGATTGTCCGGGCGGGCGTGCATACCTAGAATAATAGCGTCAAGATCACGCGTTATTTTTTTAGGATACCAGCCTTCTTTCTCAGGGAGTAACCCTTTTTCCCGAAGTCGTTGGTTAGAAGGTTCGTAAATGATGTCGTCAGAGCCAGTAACCTGGTAACCTTTTTGATGTAATGCCAGAGCAAGATTATGCATGACACTGCCTCCTATGGCAATAAAATGTACGCGAGACTTATTGTTATTCATTGATGTGAGTATTGTATAGCTACAAAATGTATACGATAAAGAAGTGCCAATTTAATGAACGCATTTATAATATCTTTCATTTATAGGATCTTTTAATTAACTTATTTATTGGGTTTTTACCTATTTCTTTAGGTACTTTAAATTTTTAAACGGAAATAGACGTCAAAATTACAAATTTTAGCGACAACTATTCTCTTTGTAAAGTATCGTTCCTGAATATGCTTTTAATCGTACTTATAGGGTATATATGTGCTTTACTCGTGCCGGTTATCGCTAAGGCATTGGGTAGGAGTCATGGCTATTTAATCGCTTTGGTTCCGTTGGGAGTTTTTGTTTACCTCAGCACCTATTTTAATCGGATCGTTGAGGGTGAGGTAATCAGTAGGCAATACAATTGGGTGCCATCATTGGATGTGAATTTCACTTTTCAATTGGATGGTTTAAGTCTTTTCTTCGGCCTTCTCATTAGTTTTTTCGGGTTTTTAATTTTCGTATATGCTGCTGCGTATATGAAAGGGTATAAGGAATCTGATAAGTTCTTTATGTACCTGCTTATCTTCATGGCTTCTATGCTAGGGCTTGTGATGTCCTCAAATTTGATTGCACTCTTCATCTTTTGGGAGCTTACCAGTTTTAGTTCGTATCTTCTCATCGGATTCAGTCACAATGCCAAGACATCGCGAAATGCTGCTTTACAGGCATTTTTGGTTACCGCATCTGGCGGGCTGGCGTTGCTTGCCGGTTTTATAATCTTAGGGGAAGTTACGCAGACTTACGAACTGGTAGAAATCCTGTCTATACATGAGCGTGTGATTGACCATCCCTATTACCTGGCGATTGTGATATTGATTTTGCTGGGTGCATTTACAAAGTCAGCGCAGTTTCCTTTCCATTTTTGGTTGCCCAATGCCATGGCTGCACCTACGCCTGTAAGTGCATATCTGCATTCTGCGACCATGGTAAAGGCGGGCATTTATCTGATTGCAAGATTTAACCCAACCCTTGGTGGTACAGAAATCTGGCAGTTCACCTTGATGATTGCTGGAGGCATCACCATGTTATTAGGGGCTATTTTAGCCATACAGCATACAGATCTTAAAAAAATACTTGCCTATACGACCATCAGTGCGCTGGGGATACTGGTGCTGATGCTTGGTGCCGGCACATCGCTTGCCATTCAATCTGCCATGGTTTTTCTATTGGCGCATGCCTTATATAAAGGAGCGTTATTTTTAATTACAGGAAATATTGATAAACAAACCGGATCAAGAGATGTACTGGAGTTATCGGGGCTTTACAAATTTATGCCTTTCACTGGTGTTGCAGCTTTTTTGGCTTGCTTTTCCATGGCAGGCGTATTGCCTTTTTTTGGGTTTATAGGAAAAGAATTGATCTATGAAGCTGCCTTGCATGCAACGGTACAGCATATTGCTTTGCTGGTGGCGGTCATCGTATCAGGCGTAGCGTTTGTAGCTATAGCTATAGAGATAGGGTATGGCCTGTTTATCCAGAATATATCCTTTAGCGAGAGAAATTACAAAGAAGCGCCTGTCGCGATGCTTGTTGCGCCAGTTACACTTGCCGTATTGGGTCTGGTCTTTGGTTTGTTCGCCGGTGTGCTGGTACAGCCCTTGCTCACCCAGGTATCTAATGTTGTTGGAAACGAGGATTTGCCACTGGAGTTGCACTTTTGGCATGGATTTAACCTGGTTTTGATGCTTAGTCTCTTGACCTTACTGCTGGGCACGGCATTGTTTTTTGTTAGAAAAGGAATCCGGAAAATTCCCTTACATCTCGATTATCTTTATAACCATGGACCTACAGCATGGTACGATGGTTTGCTTCAATTGATTAAACGGTTTGCAAGACTTCAAACTAGTTACTTCCAGAATGGCTACTTAAGAAATTATATTGCTGTTATCGTAGCATTTTTCAGCTTTATGCTGGCCAGCGTACTATGGCAATTCGATCTAAAAATATTTCCAGTTGCCAATTTTGATATAGATAATGTCAGATTCTATGAAGTCATTATACTTGCTTTTACACTGGTTGCTGTTTTTGTTTTCTTTAAAACCCGTTCACGCCTTACTTCTATCGTTACAATGGGTGTGGTGGGGTATGCAGTAGCCATCATATTTATTTTCTTCGGTGCTCCTGATGTTGCCATCACACAATTTTTGATAGAAACATTAACGGTTGTTTTATTTGTACTGATACTGCATAAGTTGCCACCACTCCGTTTCTACCCTTTAAAGTCGTTCCAGAACGGGTTGTATATAATTATTTCCATAGGTTTTGGCCTATTGATGACTAGTGTTCTGCTTTTGGTAACGGAGCATCCAATGGTGTCGGGCCTAAAAGCATATTTCGCCGAAAATACCTATATATTAGGGAAGGGCAAAAATGCTGTCAATGTTATTCTTGTAGACTTCCGTGCGCTGGATACTATGGGTGAAATCTCTGTACTGGCTATAGCTGCTATTGGTATTGTGGCATTGTTAAAGTTGAAACTTGTGAAAGGGAAGATGAAATGAATACATTAATCGTACGTACGGCCATCAAGATACTGACGCCGCTCTTTCTGATATTTTCTGTTTACTTGCTCTTCAGAGGGCACAATGAGCCTGGCGGTGGTTTTATTGGTGGCTTAATTGCGGCTATGCCCCTTACCTTCCATGCCATGATCTACGGGGCCAGGGAAACCAAGAAGATGTTTAAGATCAACACCATGGTTTTGATCGCGTTGGGGTTGTTGATATCAGCCAGTAGTGGTTTGGTGTCTATTTTTGAAGGGCAGCCTTTTATGAGTTCGCTTTGGGCAGATTTTTACCTGCCCATTTTCGGAAAACCTGGTACACCCATTATGTTTGATATTGGTGTATATATTCTCGTTGTTGGCATTGTATTGCGGATTACGCTAAATTTGTCAGAAGAATAGTATGGATGAGATCTTACCTTTTGTAGTAGGTATATTGTATGCCGCAAGCCTTTACCTGATGCTGCAGCGCAACTTCGTGAAGCTAATCATTGGCTTGATTATGATGGGGCATTCGACAAACCTGTTTCTATTCTCTGTCAGTAGACTAACCAGAGGTGCACCTGCACTGGTAGACGGTGACGCAGAGAAGCTGACGGGAATCTTCGCCGATCCCGTTCCACAAGCGCTCATTCTGACAGCCATTGTGATAGGTTTTGGAATTCAGGCCTTTGCTATTGTCTTGATTAAGAGGAACTACGATGTAGCCGGGACTGATGATATGGACAAATTAAACACAACTGACAAAATCAATGCAGCGTAATACTTTCACCTTCATGAGCACCTATGTTTCGGCTGTAAAGCACAATACAATATGATGGGGGTTCTCGTAATCTTACCTTTACTTATACCTCTTTTTGCGGCTATCTTTTGCCTTCTAAGCTGGAAAAACATCAATGGGCAAAGGATGATTGTTTTGGCAGGCAGCTTTTTACTTTTGGTGGGTTCCGCATTCCTCCTACGAGAAGTATGGCTGCATGGCATTCAGGTTATGCAGATCGGCAACTGGCCGGCACCCTTTGGCATTACTTTAGTAGCCGATCTTTTAAGTGCTGGTCTATTGCTAACCACCAGCCTGTTAGGTATTTTCGTTTTTATTTTCTCCATCCCGAACATCAATCTGGAGAGAAAGGAATATGGATTTTATCCTATTTTAATGTTTCTGTTGTTTGGGATCAGCGGTGCTTTGCTTGCTGGTGATATTTTTAATTTGTATGTCTGGTTTGAGGTAATGCTCATGTCAAGCTTTGTGTTGCTTTCATTGGGAGGAACTAAAAACCAACTGGAGGGCTCTGTTAAATACTTGGTTATTAATTTTCTGGCTTCCTCGATATTTTTGGCTGGTATCGGTGTTATTTACGGCTTAACAGGGTCATTAAATATGGCCCAGATTTCTTTGTTATTACCAGAGATTGCTGATAAAGGCCTGGTGACGTTGGCTGCAATCTTTTTTCTTGTGGGTTTTGGCATTAAAGCAGGGTTATTTCCCTTGTTCTTCTGGTTGCCTGCTGCTTACCATACTCCTCCAAGCGCTATAACAGCAATCATTGGTGGATTGCTTACAAAAGTGGGTGTATACGTTCTGGTCCGCTTTTTTACACTTATCTTTTTTTCAGAAGTGCCTTATTTGCAGCCCTACCTTTTCGTTATTGCAGGGCTTACGATGTTTGTTGGTGTTTTTGGTGCTATAGCCCAAAATGATTTCCGGAAAATATTATCTTTCAGTATAATCAGCCAAATCGGCTATATGATCATGGGGCTTGCCATTCATACGCCTTTGGCCATTGCAGCAGTTGTTTACTTTATCATTCATAATATGCTGGTAAAAACCAACTTGTTCTTAATCAGTGGGGTAGTGTATGCAGCGGCCGGGTCTTTCAAGCTCAAAAAGCTAGGCAGTATCTACGCAAAGTTCCCGTTTATCGCCTTTTTATTCATTATATCGGCTTTTTCGCTTACAGGAGTTCCCCCTTTATCAGGATTTTGGGCTAAGTTTCTACTGATTAAAGCTGCGGTGGCATCCAACTACTTTATAATCGTGGGTGTGGCTTTGGTGGTAAGTGCTTTATCCATTATCTATATCACTAAAATATGGAACGAGGTCTTCTGGAAAAAAGCACCCGATGGGGAAGGGTCAGAAAAGATATTTTATAACCAGACATCATTTTTGAGGTTAAACAGGTTATTGATCTTACCCGTTGTTTTGCTTACGATTATCATCGTAGCCATGGGGTTTTATGCTGAGCCATTTCTTGATTTCTCGGTTCAAGCTGCAGAGCAATTATTCAATAGGGATAATTATATTAAAGTTATCTTACGCAAATGAAGACTTTTATCGTGCACTTCCTCTTATCGATCACCTTTACCTCTTTGTTTTTTCGAATGGTAGAGGTTCCCTATCATGCGCTTTCTGCAGCATTAACATTTTTAGCCGCTTTCTTTGTTTTATGGCTTTGCATCTTTTTCTTCAATAGAAGTTATTTCAAGAAAATACCACTTGTGGTGAGCTTTTTCTTCTATTTTCTAAAGGAGTTGATTGTGGCAAGCTTAAAGGTTGCCTATGACATTATCACACCAATTCATTATATGAAGCCCGGCGTTATTGCTTTACCGCTAGATGCCAATACCGATGCTGAGATAACTATTTTGGCAAATCTAATATCGCTAACACCGGGAACTTTAAGTATTGATGTATCGGAGGATAAAAAAATACTTTATGTACATGCTATATATATCATTGATGGCGACATAGAACGGCTGAAAATGGAGATCAAAAACGGTTTTGAAAAAAAATTACTAGCCATAACACGATGAATGCATTCCATATATCTCTAATAGTTGCTATCAGCGTCATCAGTATTTGTCTGATCATGGTGATGATCCGCTTTTTTAAGGGCCCCACGCTGCCAGACCGTGTCACGGCTTTCGATCTTTTTTCGGCTAATATCATAGGCATTACAGCCATATACGCAGTGCTGACAGACAACACTTCCGTGATGGATGTGGCCATTATCTTAAGTCTGATTTCGTTTTTAGGTGCTATGTCATTTGCCTATTATCTAAACAAATAACATGGAAAGCTGGGTTGAGATAGTAAGTGCAATATTCATTTATATCGGGGTTATTTTCCTCGTCATTTCTTCTGTAGGTATTATTCGTTTGCCTGACTTTTATATCCGCATGTCTGCCATCACAAAAGCAGCTACATTGGGAATAGGATTTATTGTCACGGGTATCACCATTTATTTTAATGAAGTCGTGATCATGAATAAATCCATTACGATCATTCTTTTTATGTTGCTTACCTCTCCAGTGGCCGCACATGTTATTGCGCGTGCCGCATTTCGCAACAGGGTACTGTTTTGGGAAAAAACCATTATTGAAGAATTTAAGCCTTACCTGAAGGAACATGGCGCTATGCCAGAAACGAATGTGGATAAAGCGGACTTGCCAGGAAAAAAACAATAAAATCAGATCATTTTGGTTTTCTATTGAGGAGTCTGGTTATGGTTGCGAGGTAAATTTCGCTCCTGTAGTCCTTTATCAGCTTTATGTGTTATCGAAAGTTGTAGATGACCATATAAATCAACTGCTTGTAGGGTGTGAATAAGTTGTGGATAACCCTTGCTAATAATGATAAAACATAGGCAAAACTTGTTCAAAAGTTTGATTTTACTTATGCTAATTATTAATTAGATTTGTTATCCGCATAGTAAATAACAGAGAAACTTCATGGATTTAGGAAAATCATCGGCTTTAAGGTTAGGGTATAAAAGGAATACCAATAGGAATGAACTGGGTACGCAACTGGGTAAGCTGCCGCCTCAGGCTGTCGACCTGGAGGAGGCCGTTTTAGGAGCGCTGATGCTTGAAAAAGATGCTTTAACGGCTGTTATTGATATCCTTAAGCCTGAAAGCTTCTATAAGGAAACAAATAAGGAAATTTATGCGGCCATTGTTGACTTGTTTCATAATTCGGAACCCGTAGATCTACTGACGGTAACCAACCAACTGCGGCGAAATGGTAAGCTCGAGTTGGTTGGAGGGCCATACCATATTACTGAACTTACCACACGGGTGAACTCAGCCGCTAATATTGAGTTCCACGCGCGTATCATCTCTGAGCAATCTATTAAACGGGAGTTGATTCGAATAGCATCCGAAATTCAACACGATGCCTATGAGGATACCACCGATGTCTTTTCACTACTCGATAGGACCGAGCAATCTTTATTTGAAGTATCAGAATCGAATATCAGGAAAAATTATGCCCAGATGAAATCCATCATGCGGCAGGCTATTACAGAGCTGGAAGCGAAGAAGGACCAAAAAAATGGCCTTACCGGTGTTCCCAGTGGTTTTACCGCGCTGGATAGGGTTACTTCAGGGTGGCAAAAGTCTGACCTTGTTATTATTGCTGCCAGACCAGGTATGGGTAAAACTGCTTTCGTGGTTTCTGCTATGCGCAATGCTGCGGTAGATCATGGGCATGCGGTGGCTATATTTTCGCTGGAGATGTCTGCAGTGCAGCTTGTCAACAGGCTTATTTCTGCCGAAGCTGAGTTAGAGAGTGATAAAATTAAAAAAGGGAATCTGGCTGATTACGAGTGGGAGCAGTTGGTACATAAGACAGCTAAATTAACAGATGCGCCAATTTTTATTGATGATACGCCAGCGCTTTCTATTTTAGAGTTGCGTGCCAAATGCAGGAGGCTCAAGGCCCAGCACAATGTACAATTGATCATTATAGATTACTTGCAGCTGATGTCGGGAGATTCTTCCAAGGGTGGCGGTGGTGGTGGTAATCGCGAGCAGGAAATTGCCTCCATTTCCCGCGCCTTGAAAAATATTGCCAAAGAGCTTGAAGTTCCTGTGATCGCGCTTTCGCAGTTGAGCAGGGCCGTAGAGACTAGGGGCGGTGACAAAAGACCACAATTATCTGATTTACGTGAGTCAGGATCCATTGAGCAGGATGCGGATATGGTAATGTTCCTTTACAGGCCCGAGTACTATGGTATTACTGAAGATGAGGGTGGTATGTCCACCCAAGGTACTGGTGAAGTGATTATAGCTAAACATAGAAACGGGTCGTTGGATAATGTTACCCTTAAGTTCATTGGTAAGTTTACTAAATTTGCTGATATTGACGGCGGTAGTGGGTTTGGAAATAACTATGGGAATTCCTTCCCTTCTGCTGGAGGTACTGATTTTGATTCCCCTTCCAATACAATTACGTTGAGTAGCAAGATGAACAAACCTGGTGCCGGCCCGGATAATAAGTCCAATCCCTTTGGTAAAGCTCCTTTTTAATAGTAACTTGGTATAAGTTTATAGCCTTATAAGTAGTATTTATAAGGTATTAGGCTTATATTATATGATTATAAGTCTGAAAGCTTATAATTTTTACATACATTGCGTTTTTAAGCAACAAAATTATGGCTATTCCCAAGGTATACGCAGTACTAACCGGCGATATAGTAGACTCCTCACGCATCGGGAAAGATCAACGGAAAAAATTGCTGGCAGATTTGAAAAGCTCCTTTTTTAATGCAGATAAAATCCTGAACAGCAGTAACTTAATCGCTCCGTTTTCAATCTATAGAGGCGACAGTTTTCAAGGTGTATTAGCCAATCCTGAAGATGCCTTACTCGCATCACTCATCATTCGGGCTACCCTCAGAAAAAGTGTCGACGTGGGACTTAAAGACTTATGGGATGCAAGAATTGCAGTTGGACTAGGGGAGATAGCCTATTTGTCGGAAACCGGTGCAGAGGGCGACGGAATCGCCTATAGAAGATCGGGGCCAATATTAGACCAGATGACGGGTGATATGTGGTTGCAGATTAAAACCCCTTGGGAAGAAGTAGACCAGGAATTGGCTGTCGCTTGCCCGCTGGCAGATATCATTATACAAAAATGGTCGAGCGCTCAGGCAGAAGTAGTACTATTGCAGATAGAAGGACTGACACAACAAGCCATGGCCGATAAACTGCATATTACGCAGGCAGCCGTGAATCAGAGACTTAAAGGTGCCGGCTGGTTTGCCATTGACAACTTTTTAAAGCGGTTTAAAAGCCTCATCATCCAAAAACTAGCGCAATAATGCACCAATTTTTTACCCAGGAAGACGTATTGATACTGGTGAGGATTATCATTGCTCACTTATTAGCTGACTTTATACTGCAACCCGATAAATGGGTTATAGAGCGCGTCCGTAACAAAGTAAAATCAAAATATCTTTATTTTCATGCATTGGTAGTAGGTGGGCTCACCTATCTGCTTTTAGCAGATTGGCTGCATATCTTTTTACCTCTTTTTATAATGATCACCCACCTGGCAATCGATATATGGAAGTCGTACCAGAAAGATAATACCAGAAATTTTATTATCGACCAGTTTCTACATCTGGGGATGCTCCTGCTCGCCTGGGTCGTCTACACAGGAGCAGAAGCATCTATGTACGCATTTTTAGAAAATGCGCTCAACCACACCACAGGCTGGGCCATAGCCATGACCTATATCATCGTCATATGGCCTACAGGATTTCTAATTGCAAAATCAACCGCACGGTGGCGGGAAGAAATTGAATATCTCAACCAGGAGGAAATAAAAGGTTTGAATGATGCGGGTAAATGGATTGGCAGAATTGAAAGGTTTTTAATTATTACCTTCATACTTTTTAGCAGGTACGAATTTATTGGTTTCCTGATCGCCTCAAAATCGATTTTGCGCTTCAACGAAATTAAAGGAAATAAAGACCGAAAAGAGGCTGAATACATCTTAATAGGCACCTTATTAAGTTTTGCTATGGCTGTCGTTTCAGGTATATTTATCAAGTATATCGTGAACATCATATAGCCTAAGGCCTATGGGTAAGTCTAAGATATTTAGATACAAATTAAAACTGAAGATATGAAAGCACTCATGTTGGTAGATGAGCAGAAGGACAGGATCAAAATGGTTGATATTGACAAGCCAAAACTACAACCCGGACAGGCCTTGGTAAGAATAAAAGCTGCCGCGCTGAATCACCGCGACCAATGGTGCCGGGAAGATAAATATCCATCTATCAAATATAATGTAATACTAGGATCAGATGGCGCTGGTTTTGTAGAAGAAGTATTTGATAGTCAGGATGATAAGTGGCTTGGTCAAAAGGTAATCATTAACCCGAATATCAACTGGGGGTCGGACCCCGATGTACAGCAACATGATTATCGAATTTTAGGGATGCCGGAAAATGGCACATTTGCCAATTATGTTGCTGTTGGGATCGATCGACTGGTTCAAAAGCCGGAACACCTGTCTTTCGAACAAGCAGCCGCATTGCCTTTGGGAGCACTAACGGCTTACCGGGCTGTTTTTAGGCATGGGAGGGTGCAGCCAGGGCAGCAAGTACTTATATCAGGCATAGGAGGTGGTGTTGCCCAATTTGCCTTTCTTTTTGCACTAAAAGCAGGGGCAGAGGTCTCTGTAACTTCAGGAAGCGACGCTAAGATAAAAAAGGCAAAGGCGTACGGTGCTCTGGAAGGGTATAACTACAAATTGAAAGATTGGCATAAACAAGCTTATAATCGGGCAAGAGGTTTTAACCTTGTCATCGATAGTGCCGGCGGCGATCAATTAAATACGTTTATAAAAATTCTAAAACCCGCAGGAAAACTGGTTTTTTATGGTGCTACCAATGGCCTGCCCGCATCGTTAGATTTATACAGGCTTTTCTGGAACCAGGGAACTTTACAAGGGACAACTATGGGTAATGATACTGAATTTGCAGCCATGGTCGATTTTGTTTCCAGCCACAAAATCATTCCGGTGATAGATTCTGTGCGACCTTTCGCTGACATTATTTCGGCTTTTGATGATATGAAGGCAGGTAATCAATTTGGGAAATTAGTGATTCAGATGGACTGAAAAGAGTGCCGGCGCTTCTACTATTCGCATGTTATAAGGTATGCAAGAAGAAAAAAAATGATTTGAGGGGAGCTGGTTCTTTCGGAGCTATTACGGGTTTGTTACGGGTTTTTTTCATATCTCATCCATATCGTCAAGAAATTCCTGATAGGCGGCCTGTAGCTCGCGTAAGGCATGTCGGTTGTTTTGGGCTGATGCTTCCCTGATACCATACTGATACAAGTTTGAAGCTTTAGTTGTTTCCCCTAACAGCCTATAGAGCGCCGCTGCATGAAAATATACAGGAACGTATTTTGGATGTTGCTTGAGCACTTGATCAAAATATTCAAGGGCCTTTAAAGGCTCGCTACTGACGTATTCAATTCCTATGGCATAAAGATTGAATGGATCAAGTGGGTCTTCTTTCAAAAAGGCAATTAATTGTTCTAGTCTTTGGGTATTCATTTAATCACAACAATTTTTATTTTTTTTATAATTCCGTAACTTCACGTCAATTTTAAAGTTATAAAATAATACCTTCACTTTTTATTTAATTTCAAGGTGTAGAAACTGCAAAATTTAAGTCCTGATGACCTCTTTCTCTTCAAGAAAGCGGTTAGATGAAAAGATAGAAACAAAAAATCAATAAAATACATATGAAAATATTAGTTTGTATTACTCATGTTCCTGATACTACTTCGAAAATCAACTTCAAAGACAATAATACAAAACTAGATCCTGCAGGGGTTCAATTTATCATAGGTCCTTATGATGATTATGCATTGGCCAGGGCAGTAGAAATTAAAGAGGCTACCGGCGGTTCCGTTACTGTACTGAATGTTGGGGAGGCTGATACTGAGCCTACAATCAGAAAAGCACTGGCTATTGGTGCGGATGATGCCATACGAGTTAATGCCTTTCCTAAAGATGCATTTTTTGTAGCATCACAAATTGCCCATATTGCAAAAAATAACAGTTATGATATGATTCTAATGGGAAGAGAATCTATCGATTTCAACAATGGCCAGGTACACGGCATGGTGGGAGAAATGTTGGGCATTCCCTCTATATCTCCTGTGATGAAGCTTGAAATTGAAGGAAATAAAGCAAAACTGGCCCGTGAAATCGAAGGCGGAAAAGAATATCTGGAGATTGAAATGCCGTTTATTGCCGGATGCCAGGAGCCTATAGCCGAATGGAAAATTCCAAATATGCGTGGTATCATGTCTGCCAGAACCAAGTCCTTGAAAGTAGAAGAGCCGGTATCTGACGAACAGATGACTGCCGTAGACAGTTTTCAGCTGCCACCGGCGAAAGGTGCTGTTAAGATGATTTCATCAGACAATGTATCTGAGCTGGTAAAATTGCTGAAAACAGAGGCTAAGGTTCTATAGATGCTACCAATTGTTGCTACTTTTAGCAGTGAAAATAATTTTTTATAAGTTTTTAATCCCTAAAATCATAAGATGTCTGTATTAGTATTTATTGAAAGCACAGAAGGAGTCATTAAAAAATCATCGTTGGAAGCCGTTTATTACGCTGCTGAAACTGCTAAGAAGTTAGGAGAAGAGGTAACGGCCATAGCCTTTGGGCAGCTGGATAAGGCAGAACTTGAAGCGGTAGGAAAAAGCGGTGCCAAAAAGGTACTACATGTCAGTGATGAGAAACTAAATCAAGGTCATATTCAAGCTTATGCCTCCGTGTTAGCGCAGGCCATGGAAAAGGAAAATAGTAAATTGCTGGTATTGGCCACCTCGTCTTTGGGAGACCCTGTCGCGGCAAGGCTTTCGGTAAAACTAAAAGCAAGCCTGGTTAGTAATGTTGTTGAGCTACCTGATACGAGCAATGGCTTTAAAGTGAAGAAAAGTATATATACAGGTAAAGCTTTCGCCGTTGTAGACCTAAAGGCACCGACTAAAATTATTGCGATTAAGAAAAATGCCGTAGATTTAAAAGAAGATGGCCAGCCTGCTACCGTCGAAGCCTTTGCGCCAACCATCGATGAGTCCGATTTCAAAGCCAGGATCACCTCCACAGACAAAGCGACAGGTGATATACTGCTTCCGGAGGCTGATATTGTCGTTTCAGGCGGACGCGGGATGAAAGGGCCTGAGAACTGGTCTATGCTGGAAGACCTTGCAAAGGAACTAGGTGCCGCTACGGGGTGTAGTAAGCCAGTGTCTGATATGGACTGGAGACCGCACCACGAACATGTCGGGCAGACCGGTATTAAAGTAAGTCCAAGTTTGTATATTGCTGTTGGAATTTCCGGGGCTATTCAACATTTGGCAGGGGTGAACTCTTCCAAGACAATTGTCGTCATCAACAAGGATGCTGATGCACCTTTTTTTAAAGCTGCTGATTACGGCATTGTAGGTGATGCCTTTGAAATAGTTCCAAAATTAACCGAAGCTATCAAAGCTTCTAAAAATTAGCCTGAGTGGATAAGATAAAATTAGAAATATTAGGATTGTCCTCCAGCCAATCTCAGTCAGGATCTTTTGCGTTGGTATTGGGTGAAAAAAAAGGCACACGACGGCTGCCAATTATCATTGGGATGTTTGAAGCCCAGGCAATTGCTATAGAGATAGAAAAAATTACGCCGAACAGGCCCATGACACATGATTTGTTCAAGTCATTTGCCCATAGTTTTGACTATTCTGTCAATGAAATTCTCATTTCCGATCTTAAAGAAGGTGTCTTTTTTGCTAAAATCATCTGTGGAAATGGAACAAAGGCAATAGAAATAGATGCACGACCTTCGGATGCTATCGCCATAGGTCTGCGGTTTAATGTACCCATATTTACTTATGAAACCATCTTATCTGAGGCGGGTATAGAACTTACGGATGAAAGCGAAGAGGAGGAAAGTGAAATAAAGACATCAGAGGCTAAAACATCGTCGAAGAAGTCAAAGCCTACCGGCGACCAGTTAAAAGATCTTGCTCATGATAAGCTGCAGGAGATGCTGAATGCTGCTTTAGAAAGTGAAGATTATGAGAGAGCTGCTAAAATTAGAGATGAGATGAACCGACGCAATTAAATAACCTGGGTATGTATTCCTCCTTTGGAGGGAAAATTTTTTTGTATAAAATATTCCCTTATTTTTGAGGCTAAATCAATTGAATGGACTACCTCAGGGGAATAATAGGTATAATTGTACTTGTTGCTTTTGCATTTCTTTTTTCTAATAATAAGCGAAAAATTGACTGGAAACTTGTTGGCATAGGCATATCCCTGCAAATCACCTTCGGCCTTTTAATCACCAAGGTTCCGGCTGTAGCCAAGGCCTTTGGCTTTGTCAGTGAGAAATTCGTTATTTTCTTAAGCTTTTCCGGCGACGGTGCCCGATTTCTTTTTGGCGATCTGGCTGGTACTTCTTTCGGATTTATCTTTGCCTTCCAGGTATTGCCCACTATAATATTCTTTTCCACCGTTACAGCAGGCTTATACTACCTGGGGGTGTTGCAAAAAATCGTTTACGGCATAGCCTGGATCATGGCACGCACTATGCGGCTTTCGGGGGCAGAAAGTCTTTCTGCTGCTGGGAATATCTTCCTGGGCCAGACTGAGGCACCCTTGCTGGTAAGACCATTTGTACCAAATATGACCCGTTCAGAGCTTATGTGCCTGATGACGGGCGGCATGGCCACCATTGCAGGTGGTGTACTGGCAGGATATGTAGCCTTTTTAGGCGGTGATGACCTGGTGCAACAAGCGCGATTTGCAGCCTATCTGCTAAGCGCCTCCATCATGAACGCCCCTGCGGCCATCGTCATTTCCAAAATCATCATTCCAGAAACAGAGCCGGAAAAAATTGATACCCGGTTGACCGTAAACGATGAAAACTTAGGCGTTAATCTTATTGATGCGCTATCAAAAGGTGCCTCTGAAGGGTTGAAGCTTGCCCTAAATGTCGGGGGGATGCTCCTTGCTTTCATTGCCGTTATTGCGGCTATCAATTATTTTCTGAGTGGTTTTATTGGCGAGTACACGGGCTTAAATGCCTGGATCGTAGAGTCAACAAATGGACAGTTTAAAGGTTTCTCTTTAGAATATATTCTTGGCCAGGGATTTCGACTGTTTGCCTTTGTGATGGGTGTGGAATGGGCCGATACCCTACAGGTAGGAAGTTTACTAGGCCAGAAAACCGTTATCAACGAATTTGTCGCCTATCTTGGACTGGCAGACATGAAGAGCGCAGGGACTTTAAGCGCAAAGTCAACCATAATAGCTACCTATGCTTTGTGTGGGTTTTCCAATTTTAGCTCTATTGCTATTCAGGTGGGTGGCATCGGAGGGATGGCGCCTAATCAACAAGGCAATCTATCGAAATTGGGAATGCGTGCGCTTCTGGCGGCAACGATAGCCTGTATGATGACAGCCACGATTGCAGGTGCTATGGCAATTTAAACTATTATTTAATAAAGATTGAAGGATCTTGATTTTATCCGACGACTACCAATGTTAACAAAAAGAATTATTCCTTGTCTTGATATCAAAGACGGCCGCACAGTAAAGGGTGTAAACTTCCTGGAACTACGCGATGCTGGTGATCCTGTAGAACTTGCAGTTGCTTATGCAGAAGAAGGCGCTGATGAACTTGTTTTCCTGGATATTACCGCTACCGTTGAAAAGCGAAAGACATTGGTAGCGCTTGTCGGCAGGATCGCAGAAAAGATCAGCATCCCGTTCACCGTTGGTGGTGGCATTAGCGCTGTAGCTGATGTCCGTGCTTTGCTAAGGGCTGGTGCTGATAAGGTGTCTATCAATTCAGCGGCTGTGAACCGTCCTGATTTAATCAACGAATTAGCGGCAGCTTTTGGTAGCCAGTGCATTGTGGTAGCGATAGATACCAGATATATCAATGGAGATCATATCGTCCACACCCATGGCGGCCGCACGCCTACCGCTTTGCATACCAAACCGTGGGCCCGTGAGGTACAGGATAGGGGAGCAGGCGAAATTCTACTTACTTCCATGGATCATGATGGTACCAAACAGGGTTTTGCTGACGAGCTCTTAGCAGAGATTTCCTCCTCCCTAGCCATCCCCGTCATTGCTTCAGGTGGTGCAGGAAATATGCAACATTTTGTAGATACCTTCAGCCAGGGGAAATCTGATGCTGCCTTAGCTGCGAGTATCTTTCATTATAAAGAAATAACTATCCATGATCTAAAGGGCTTTTTACATAACCATGGCGTCTCGGTGCGGCTCCCTTATCAGAAAAATGAAATGAAATAAAGGTTTGTGTTTACATAAACCTATCATGCTTAATTTGAAACTCTTCATGAAAATAGATTTTAATAAAGGCGACGGAATGGTGCCTGCCATTATTCAGGACGCTTCTACCGACAAGGTTTTGATGCTTGGGTATTTGAATGAAGCAGCCTATCAACAAACCGTAGATGAAGGAAAAGTAACATTTTTTAGCCGGTCGAAACAGAGGCTATGGACGAAAGGGGAAACATCTGGCAATTTTTTGTATGTCAAAGAGATCCTTCTGGATTGCGATCAGGACACGTTGTTGATCAAAGTAGATCCTGTAGGCCCGGTTTGCCACACAGGAGAAGATACCTGTTTCAAAGAAAGCAATGTTGATAAAGCAGCTTTTTTGAATTATCTTAAAAAAATAATCAAGTCGCGCAAAGAATCACCTGACGAAAAATCTTATACCAGTAGTCTTTTTAAACTGGGGATGAATAAGATCGCTCAAAAAGTAGGTGAAGAGGCTGTAGAACTTGTCATTGAGGCCATGGACAACAATTTGGACCTTTTCAAAGGCGAAGCGGCCGATCTGTTATTTCATTACCTGGTATTGCTGGAAGCAAAGAAAGTGGACTTGAACGAAGTAATCGAAGTTTTACAAACTCGCCATAAAAAATAAGTATATACCTCTTCTATTTTTTTGTTGAAAAGGGTTAATTTCAAGAAACACTTTCCGTATGACCAATTCAGCAGTAAATCAGGCACCAAATGCTGTCGTAATGATCCGTCCTGTCAAGTTCGGCTACAACGAACAAACAGCCGCCAGCAATGCTTTTCAAAAAAAAGATGGCATTGACCAAAAGGATATCATTCAACTGAAGGCACTAAAGGAGTTTGATGACTTTGTTGCTAAACTTCGCGACTTAAAGATTGACGTAATTGTAGTAGAAGATACACCCGAACCGCACAAGCCCGATTCGATTTTCCCTAACAATTGGTTTTCCATGCACAATGACGGCACGGTGATATTATACCCTATGCAAGCTGCTAACCGCAGGTTAGAAAGGAGGAACGACCTGGTCGAGCAGCTTAATAAAAAGCATCAATTTTTGGTCAAAGAAGTATGGGATTTATCTTCCCATGAGCAACAGGATCAATATTTGGAAGGAACGGGAAGTATTGTTTTCGATTATATCAACAAAATTGCCTATGCCAATATCTCGCCCCGCACGCATCCTATCTTGCTAAAAAAAGTAGCCGATCGTTTAGGGTATAAGCTTATCTCTTTTAAGGCGCACGACGATCAGGGGCGCGATATCTATCATACCAATGTGGTCATGTGCGTAGGCGATAGATTTGCCGTTATATGCGCTGAATGTATTCCTGGTGTTGAGGACCGGGATAAGGTGCTGGATACATTAGAAGAAACAGGACACGAGCTGGTCATAATTGACTATGAGCAGATGGTCCAGTTTGCGGGGAATATGTTACAACTTACCAATGCACTGGGGGATAAATTTCTGATTATCTCAGGCGCGGCACATGCTGCACTGCGGCAGGACCAGCTTACTACTTTAATGCGGTATGCTAAAATCGTTCCTGTAAGTATTTCTACCATTGAGAAATATGGTGGTGGTAGCGTACGGTGTATGTTGGCAGGTGTTCACCTGCCCAGGATATAATTCGTTTGGAAAATGTGTTGGAACACATCAATAGCGAAAATTAGATTTAAAAAACAGCTCATCTTTCATTCCGCGCACTCTCTATATAACCAGTGCACCGGCAGCACGGTTTTTCAACCTTCAGACGGGTGGAAGCTTTCTTCAACCCTCCTAGTCTATATGTCCTTATCAATACAACATTTTTTGTATTTCTTGCCACTACCGCAGTGGCATGGGTCATTTCTTTCCGGTGTTTTTTTTTTGATATAAGGTTGTGCGATGGAAAATTGGGGCCATCCTGTTGATGAGCGAAAATCCGACTTAAAAGGATTAAACCAATTAAAATTATCCGTATAATCATCGGCCTTATAAAAAACGTTTTCCATTTTTATTAGCTCGTCCTTCCAGGAAGCTTCCCGTTTCAAACTCAGGGGTTTGATAAAATCGTGGTCCACAGCCAGTTTTCCTTCAAGAATGTCAATGGCATCTTCTATCTCGCTCACATCATGCCGATACCGTATATCTTTCCTATTATTAGCTTGCAGCTTTTTCAAGTTTCGCCGTAATATGGGAAGTGCTTCTTTTATTTGCAGATCGGCAATTGTGGCAGCCAGGGGTTCAAACCAGAAGAGATCTTCACGTTCAAGTAGTGCCAATAAACGTGTTTTGTATTGATCTGCATCACAGAAATAGAAAGCGTCAAATAGGTAAAATATAGACGGCTTTGTGCTCTTGTCAGCATCTTGTTCCATCGCGTCCAGCACCTTCTGACCCGTTAGTTTCGGGTATTTTTGCGCTAGCTTCCCGATAAGGTATTGTCCCTGTTCAGATAACCAATCTGAGCTACGAGGATTCTTCTCGTATAGCTGGATCACAGGATCGATCAATGCTTCGCAGAGGTGTTCTTCAGCGGCAATTGCGTACCAAAAGGGCGCGAAAGTGCAATCTTCCCAGCAGTATTGATGATCAGAATGGTTTCTCAGTGCTACCAATACCGCTGTAGTAGCCTCTTCTGAAGTATCATTTTGTATGTATTCAATGGCAGCAAAAGGAACGCCTTTCAAACAATTGTCCAGTACATCCAAGGCATCTTTCAGTCGGGGCAATTCCTGAGGAGGTTCGGGAAGTTGGTGGAGATTGTACCCGTAGCGATCATGCAGAAGGTCTGTTCCATATTTCAGGTCGTAAAACCGCTCGATGGATAGCGCTTGTAGTATCAGGATTTTAGTGCGCTGATCATCAAGTCCGGACTTGCATAACCGTTGATATGTTTGAATCTCAATGCTTTTCTCCTCTTTAAGCGCATTTTCTAGCCAACCGTGCAGTCTTAAACGCTCATGTTCGTCCTGGAGCACATCTTCGGGACTGGAAAACTTCTTCAATTCCTCGTAATCACTGACTTCATCTGCACTTTCGTCCAGTTCATCAATTTCATCGTCAATCTCTTCCCACTCTTCCGCGTAATCATTCAATAAAACATTAGCAGCATCGCAATCGAAGTGCTCAGGTTTCCAGTCTTCGCCTATCCATTCAGTAATATCATTATACTCCGGATGCGACTTATCCGCCATAATTTTAAGCATATCCTGATATCGCCATATACCGCCGCAATCCTCAGGAGGGCATGCACCTTCGCCTTCCATACAAATAGGGTGGGCGTTACCCTCTTCTTGCAGAATTTTTTCCAGCAGAATTGTATGCTCCCAGTTGTCGCCAAAGTCATACATATAAGTAAACTTAGTTTTAACCCTGGTCAACAATTCGTCCAGTAACGTATCCAGGCTGTCGCGCTCAAATAGGTTTGTGCCGTCGTCAAAATCATCCTGAAAATCATAAACTCTAACCTTATTAATAGAGAACTCATAAAGGTGACTATCTTCCCAGCCCATAGAAAGCTGGATGATCTCATGAAGTTCAGAAAATGCTGTATCCGCTGGCACTTGTATCCTACGCCAGATTTTGGGATTACTATTCGCCAGTTCTATTTTTAATTGATATATGTGCGTCATTACCATCAAAGTTAGAAAATGAACAGGAAAAATATCGCGCATTTCTTTGAATTTTTCAAATGTTTCTAAATAATTATGGGAAATTCTATTTTAAGGGCAAGGGAGAGGGAAAAAAGGTTGAAGCGGACTTCCTACCGCTCTCTTGCGCAGGAGCGTGCCCAAATTGCGAGAACGATTTCCGGAGTTTTTACGATTACACATGGACACTTTCCTCTATTTTGGGCGTCGGAAATTTTGTGTCGCTTCCACCACATAGTTTTGGAAATCTCTATAGAAGCACGTCTCACGTCTAATTGAGCGCCTCACGTTGTTCGGGATTTGTATTCCGGTCTATCAGCTTTCCAATTTTATTCCGTAAATATAAATTCATTTTTAAATCTTATAACTATAATATTAAAAACACTTACCCTTAGAAATAGGTTTTTGATGTATTAAAGAAATTGTATTTTATCGTTTAACAGTATTAAAATGAAAAAAGGAGAAAAAGTAAAATGGAAATGGGGAAATGGCTATGGAGAAGGAACGATAAAAGATGCATTTGATCATAAAATTACCAGGAAAATAAAAGGCACCGAGGTTACAAGAGACGGAAGTAGTAAGGACCGCGCCATCCTGATAGAACAAGAAGATGGTGATCAGGTATTGAAGTTAGAAAGTGAGGTAGAGAAGGCGAGTTAGCGTAACAGTACTGTTTTGGCTGTTAGGTTAAGCATCTACAGGCCTTTTAGAACGATTAGAACGAGCCAAAAAAAGAAATGGCTTAGATAGAGGACCAAAAACCTCTAGCTAAACCATCTCAAGTTAATTTTGAACCACACCAGTTTAGTTTTTCAATTAACTAATTACAAATTAAATCATAATTACTTTATAATGAAATTTTTAAACAAAAAGTTCATTTATGTTCAACAATAAATCTGATTTTATCCCCCAATTTGCGCTTTGATGAGGTCACCCGTTCATCGACATAAAGGCGAGGATAGCGATTTTTCATCGTTACAAGGCTCACACCCGATAAATATACAGCTTTCATATGCTGGCGAGACTATCCTCCAGGGCTCTCAGTTTAGCTTCAGCGTCGGAGTGCTTTTTTCGTTCGATTTCTAAAACTGCTGCAGGGGCATTGTCAACGAATTTTTCATTGCTCAACTTTTTGTTGACGGTGCTCAAAAATCCTTTGATATAGGCGATTTCTTTTTCAATTTCAATTTTTTCCTTTTCTACATCTACCTCGCCGACGATAGGCATGAATAATTCGTCCGCGTTGATGACGAAGCTTAGCGCACCACGCATACTTTCGTTGATAAACTGTATCTGGTGAATATTTCCCAATTTTTTGATAACAGCATCATACTTTTGGTACACCTCCATGCTTTCTGTCTTGATAAACAGGCTCAATGGCGTTTTTGGAGATATTTGCTTTCCATTTCTGGCATTTCGGATCTGGCCTATGACGTCAAAAATAAAGGATGCTTCCTGAATAAGGCGGACATCATACGATGACTTTCGAGGAAAACTAGCAACAATTATACAATCTTTGTCTTCTCTCTCCCTGATCTCATGCCATATTTCTTCAGTGATAAAGGGCATAAATGGATGCAATATCTTCATCAGTTGCTCCATAAAGTCGATCGTAGCCTGATAGGTACGCGCATCAATGGGTTGTTCGAACCCGGGCTTTATCATTTCAAGGTACCAGGCGCAGAAGTCGTCCCAAACGAGTTTGTATGAGGTTAATAAAGCGTCTGAGATTTTAAATTTATCAAACTGCTCCTGCAGTATTTCTAACGACTGTTGCAAGCGGGCATCAAACCAGGCAATGGCCACTTCATTTCCATCTCTTGCGAGCTGGTCATCTACTGTCCAGCCTTTGATCAGGCGAAAGGCATTCCATATTTTATTGGCAAAATTGCGGCCCTGCTCTACAAGTTTTTCATCGTAGGGAAGGTCATTTCCTGCCGGGCTGCTGAAGAGCATCCCCGTTCTTACGCCGTCGGCCCCATACTGGCTGATCAAGTCCAGCGGGTCGGGTGAATTACCCAATGATTTAGACATTTTTCTGCCTAATTTATCACGTACGATACCCGTAAGATATACGTTTCGAAATGGCATCTCTCCCCGGTACTCATAACCTGATATAATCATCCGGGCTACCCAAAAGAACAGAATCTCCGGTGCGGTTACCAGGTCGTTGGTCGGGTAGTAGTACTTGATATCTTTATTGTCGGGGTCTTTGATACCATTGAAGACCGATATGGGCCACAACCATGCAGAAAACCAGGTATCTAATACATCGCCTTCCTGCTGTAAGTCTGCCGCAGTGATCGACGGATCAGTTTTTTGTGCCAATGACAATGCCTCATCGATGGATTCAGCTACCACAAATGTTCCGTTGGGTAAATAATACGCCGGGATCTGGTGTCCCCACCAAAGCTGTCTAGAAATACACCAGTCGTGGATATTTTCCATCCATGAGCGGTACATATTTTTAAATTTTGGAGGGTGTAATTGAATATTGTCATTCATTACATTTTCTAAAGCCGGTTTCTTTAGCTCATCCATCTGGAGGAACCATTGCATAGAGAGTTTAGGCTCGATCACTGCATTGGTGCGTTCCGAGTAACCTATGTTATTCTTATATTCTTCCTGCTTCTCAAGAAATCCAGCTTTTTCCAGGTCAACTACGATTTTTTTCCTTGCCACAAAGCGGTCCAGGCCCTCATATTTCTCACCATTTTTATTCAATGTTCCATTATCGTTAAAAATATCGATTGAGGGAAGATGGTGCTTTATGCCCAGGGAATAATCATTGATATCATGCGAAGGCGTTACTTTTAAGCAACCCGTTCCAAACTCCATGCTTACATAATCGTCTTCAATGATAGGAATCGTTCGGTTTGTCAGTGGCAGCAAAAGCTCCTTGCCCTTGAGGTGCGTATACCGGGTATCATTTGGATTAATGCATACGGCAGTATCGCCCAACATGGTTTCCGGCCTGGTGGTAGCTATGGTCACAAAACCCCCTTGTCCTACAATAGGATATTTAATATAGTACAATTTAGAATTGACCTCCTTATGGATAACTTCATCGTCCGAAATAGCTGTCAGACTCTCCGGATCCCAGTTTACCATTCTCACACCTCGATAGATTAGTCCCTTATTATACAGATCCACGAATACCTTTATAACGGCAGCGGACATATCTTCTTCCATGGTAAACCTGGTTCTATCCCAGTCGCATGAGGCACCTAATTTCTTGAGCTGCTCAAGAATAATGCCCCCATACTTTTCTTTCCACTCCCAGGCGTACTTCAAAAAATCTTCCCTTGACAAGTCTTTTTTATCAATACCTTTTTCCTTTAACATGGCTACCACTTTTGCCTCAGTTGCTATGGACGCATGATCCGTACCGGGTACCCAACAGGCTTCCTTGCCTTCCATCCGTGCTTTCCTGATGAGTATATCCTGAATTGTATTATTCAACATATGGCCCATATGCAATACGCCAGTTACATTCGGTGGTGGAATTACAATGGTATAAGGCTCTTTATCGGGGTCGGGTTTTGAACTAAAAAATCGGTGTTCCAGCCAATAGCTATACCATTTTTCTTCGACTTCCTGAGGATTATATTTTGTTGAAAGGGACATTTTTTTGTATTCTTTTCGCTATATATTATTGTAAAGACTGCAAAGGTACTTAATATTACAATGGTTGGAAAAATGTACGCTAATTTTTGTTTTCAACTACAGCAAAGGGTTATATTTTTGGAACATACACCAAAAAAAATTACTTTACACGCTTTACGAGTTCTGATTAGAAAAACTTTTTTAGTTGATTATGGCAATTCAAGCAAATGATGTTACTCTAAAATCGTGGGTAGAAGTACCTGCTCATTCTGATTTCCCGATCCAAAATCTACCTTTTGGCATATTTAGTGACGGGGGTGATGGTCGGGTAGGCGTTGCGATAGGGGATCATGTTTTAGATCTAAGTCTACTTGCCGAGGTGGGCATGTTTGATGACCTCGACATTCCGGATCTTTCAGTTTTTTACGAATCTACGCTAAATGCTTTTATAGGATTAGGAAAAGCAACTACAAGCAGTGTTCGCAACCGAATTTCCCAATTGCTACAACATGGTAATGCTACGCTTAGTGGGCACGAGATAAGGCAGCAGGCTTTAATTGATAGAAAGGATCTGAAAATGTTGATGCCGGTAAAAGTTGGCGATTATACCGACTTTTATTCCAGTAAGGAACACGCTACCAATGTAGGTACAATGTTCAGAGATCCTGAAAATGCCCTCCTACCAAACTGGACGCACCTGCCGGTAGCATATCATGGGCGTGCTTCGTCAATTATCGTGTCGGGGGTGCCCATCCATCGCCCACACGGGCAATCGAAGCCACCAGAAGCAGAACAGCCTGTGTTTGGACCTACCCGGCGTCTTGACTTTGAACTGGAGATGGCTTTTATCACAGGAAAATCTACAGAATTAGGCACCGCAATCAGTACTGCGGACGCTGAGGATTATATATTTGGTTTTGTCATGTTTAACGACTGGTCTGCTCGCGATATACAGGCATGGGAATATGTGCCGCTGGGGCCGTTTCTAGCTAAGAACTTTGCATCTTCCATTTCCCCATGGGTAGTTACACTTGATGCGCTTGAGCCCTTTCGAATAGCCGGTCCTGTGCAGGATCCTCCGGTTTTGCCTTACCTGCAAATCTCTGGAAAGCGGAATTTCGACATCCACCTGGAAGCTGCCATACAGCCTGAAAATACGACTGCAACGACGGTATGCCGAACCAATTTCAGGCATATGTACTGGAGTATCAACCAACAACTGGCACACCATACCGTGAACGGATGCAACATTAATATAGGCGATATGTATGCCTCGGGCACCATCAGTGGTTCAGGTGAGGAGGCCTATGGTTCGATGCTTGAATTGTCGTGGAAGGGAACAAAGCCTTTAACCATGGCTGATGGCAGCGATCGAAGCTTTATAGAAGACGGCGATGTTGTTATCTTTAGTGGGTATGCACAGCATGAAAATATAAGAATAGGATTTGGTGACTTGAAAACAAAGGTTTTACCTGCTTTATAAAACAGGCCTATAAAATTGAATATATGATTGAAATAATACCCGCCATAGATATTATTGACGGAAAATGTGTAAGGCTAACGCAGGGGAATTACGACGAGAAAAAGATTTATAACACCAACCCTGTAGAAGTTGCTAAAGGCTTTGAGGAAGCCGGCATCAGACGGCTGCACCTGGTGGACCTCGATGGCGCTAAGCAAAAAAGCATTCAAAACCTGGACGTGTTAGAAAATATCGCCAGAAGTACCTCTTTAAAAATTGATTTTGGGGGAGGGGTGCAGTCCGATGAGGATATATCCAAAGCATTTATTGCTGGTGCGAACCAGGTTACTGGTGGTAGTATTGCCATTAAAGACCCCGGCAAGTTTGAGCGATGGCTAAAGGATTTTGGGGCTGAAAAGGTAATCCTTGGCGCTGACGTCAAAGGTGGGAAAATCGCGATCAGTGGGTGGCACGAAAGCGCTACAATTGGGATATTTGATTTCTTAGAAGAATATCAAGCGAAAGGTGTAAAATACATTATATGTACCGATGTTAGCAAAGATGGGATGTTGCAAGGCCCCTCGCTTACCCTCTATGCAGAAATTCTAAGCAGGTTTCCTAAGCTGCGACTGATCGCCAGCGGTGGAGTATCTTGTATTGAAGATGTAGATCGGCTGAATGACCTGCAGGTGTATGGCGTCATTATTGGTAAGGCGATCTATGAAGATAAAATACGACTAAAGGAATTACATCGATTTTTATAATTTTAAGCATGAAATTGGTGAGAACTGTCGGATCAGACGAAAAGGCAGACATACTGCTTTCAGGAAAATATATTCCTCCACTACACGCTACTTTGACCGAAGATGATGGTCACACGTATATAGAAGACCTTAACTCAACCTTCGGAACCCATCTTAATGGTAGAAAAACAGACAGAAGAACGGAATTATCGACCAACGATAAAGTGAGGCTCGGTCCCCTTCTGTTTCATTGGAAGGTCTTTTTAAAGTGCCTTACTTACAACTGCTTTGGGAGAAGAAAACAAGCCGGATCGGGACAGTTGGCCAGAAAATGAGATTTCTGCGATGGTGCTGCCACACCGGGGTAATCTCCCTCATATCCTTCCAAATCGAAAATAACCTGAAAATGCAGGTGCGGTGGCCAATTCCCATTATCCTGAACGTCGCCAAGCCACGCGAAAGCCTCACCGGATTTTATTTCCTTGCCCCGATAAAGTGCGCGGGTAGAGGAAGCACTTAAATGCCCGTACAAAGTGTAAAAAGTAAACCCATCTTGCTGATGTTGCAGTATAAGCGTTTCGCCATAATTCCCAAAGCCTGTATTATTTTTAAAGCTATGTACAACGGCATCCAGCGGCGCATATATGGGTGTGTATGCCGCTAACCAAACATCCATCCCCAGATGTACAGTGCGTGGCTCCGTACCGTCAAAATTTGAGCTTCTTTTATAGATCACACGATTTTCATTGTACCCGCCAATACCCACTTTTCCACCTTTTACCTTGATCTGATCATTGACAAAATCAGAAAATAAAGCAGTGTTTTGAAGGTCTACTGAGGCCAATGCTGCGTTTGCTGCGGAGAAATCTAGCCACACAAGGTCATCGGGCGCATAATTTAAAATAGGCGATATGTTATGCTTAGCTTTACGAATACAAGCCTGAAACTGTAATAATATATTCTTTTGAGAACTTCTCATAAAAGGGCAAGGCGGAATTATTGTTTTTCCTACAAATATAAGCGTGATGCTTTTTGGGGCATCATGCTTATATTAAATTCAATACGAAGTTATCCCTGTACACTAGACATTAACTACAGCTTTTGGTGCTCCGGAAAGGATATCCTCATTGGCAAAATCGCTAAAAGATTCGAAATTTTTAACAAATGAATACGCCAGGTCATTGGCCTTCTTATTATAAAAATCCTTGTCTTCCCATGTATTGATAGGATTCAGGATTTTGGAAGGTACATTGGGGCAAGCGGTAGGCATATCCATGCCAAATATAGGGTGGCTTTCATAAGACACATTGTCCAGGTCGCCATTGATAGCAGCTGTGATCATAGCCCGTGTAAAAGGAAGCTTCATCCTGGAGCCTATACCATAGGGACCACCGGACCATCCAGTATTTACCATCCAGACTTTTACCTTATGCTCTTCCATTTTCTTGCCGAGCATCTCAGCATATTGGGTCGGATGCAAGGGTAGAAAAGGAGCACCAAAACATGCTGAGAATACCTTTTGTGGCTCGGTCACACCCGCCTCCGTGCCTGCTACTTTAGCCGTGTAGCCGGATATAAAATGATACATGGCCTGTCCCTTGCTAAGCCTCGATATCGGGGGAAGCACGCCATAGGCATCGCAGGTTAGGAAGAATATGTTTTCGGGAATTCCGCCGACAGAGGGTTCTACAGCATTACCAATATAATGTATAGGATAG
The DNA here is from genome assembly GCA_001683905.1 of Marivirga sp. ANT-B6. Lineage (GTDB taxonomy): Bacteria > Bacteroidota > Bacteroidia > Cytophagales > Cyclobacteriaceae > ANT-B6. Next base: position 540 of record LXQK01000027.1, on the reverse strand, counting down.
GCCGTACGTGTATTTTGGGTAACGGTAATATTCTTGTAGTCGACATCGTGCGTGCCTTCTATAAATCGGGTATTTTCTACAATAGTTCCAAATCGAATGGCATCGTAAATCTGCGGTTCCTTCTCAAAGGTTAGGTCTACAACTTTGGCATAACAACCACCTTCAAAATTAAAAACTCCCTCTTTGTCCCACCCGTGCTCATCATCACCTATTAGGCCGCGGTCAGGGTTGGCAGATAAGGTTGTCTTACCAGTACCAGATAGACCAAAGAAAATTGCCGTATCGCCTTTTTCGCCTATGTTGGCAGAACAATGCATAGACAACACCTTTTCGTAATGGGGTAAAGTAAAATTAAGTACTGAGAATATACCTTTTTTCATTTCACCAGCATATCCTGTACCGCCTATTAAGATCATCTTTTTCGTGAAATTAACGATGGCAAAATTTCCCTCCCGGGTACCATCAGTGGCGGGGTCGGCCAGGAACTCCGGTGCGTTAATGATGGTGAAATTGGGTTCAAACTGTCGTATTTCTTCAGCC
>LXQK01000026.1 GCA_001683905.1 Marivirga sp. ANT-B6 | reverse complement strand
TTCATAGAATTCATATTTTTGGAAGGTATCTTGTTTATATATTTTGTTAAAATATAATTATTCCATGATGGAATTGATTAATTATTCTTGTATACTTGTGATATAGAAACATCCATTTAAATCTAAGTTTTAATTTATGATTGATATAAAAATTGGCAATAGAGCTGTTGGGAAAAAACAACCATGTTTTATTATTGCGGAAGGGTGTGATAATCATCTTGGAGATATGGACACTGCCAAAGAGATGATTCGTCAGGCCAAGGCATGTGGCGCTGATGCGATCAAATTTCAGCATCACCTTCCTGATGAGGAGATGTTACGCGATGGTGTTCCGATGAGTGGCAACTTCAATATGCCACTTTACGATTTTTTGAAACTATATGCCCTTTCCTTAGACCAGCACCATGTGCTGAAGGCCTACTGCGACGAGATTGGAATCATTTATCTTTGCACGCCCTTTAGCAAGCAGGCTGCCATAGAGATCCAGGATCTGGTGCCAGCATTTAAGATTGGATCTGGCGAGCTCACCGATTTGCCTACTTTAAAAGTCATAGCAGGGTTGGGCAAGCCGGTAATCCTGTCATCAGGGATGTCGGTGGTAGAGGAAATTGATGAAACCATCAATACACTAAAGCCCATCAATGCACAACTGATGTTGATGAACTGCACCTCAGAATATCCACCAAAATATGAAGATATCAACCTGGGGGTTATTCAGAAACTTGAGGAGCGGTATGATATACCGATTGGACATTCCGATCATACCCCTGATATTTATACTTGCTTTGGCGCTGTGGCGATGGGTGCAAAATTAATTGAAAAACATCTGATCTTGGACAGAAGACAGCCAGGTCCGGATCAAAGTGTTTCAATAGAGCCCTATGAGCTATATCAGCTTGTGCACGGTATACGAAAAATAGAAGCTGCCATGGGCAGTGAAAAAAGCATTCACGAGCTGGAAAAACCTATACGCGCCTGGGCGCACCGTAGTGTTGTTTCTCTGGTGAATATTCCTGCGGGTGCCACTATTTTACCGGAGATGATTTGGACCAAACGACCCGGGACAGGTATACCAGCCAGGAAAATGGAGGACATCATTGGCATGAAGGCTACACGGGAAATTCAAAAAGATCAACTAATTCGGTGGGAGGACTTCCAATAAGAAAGGGACAAGATATGGGCCAGCCAAAAAAGACCAAGACGATTTTGCTTCTGGCATCTACCGGATTTATCATTAGAAATTTGGTACTGGGAAAGTTTGCCGATGAGATCGTGAAGCATTGCCGACTTGTCGTAGCGGTGCCTGATCCTGAAGACGAAAAGCTAAAGGGGATTCTGGAAGAAAAGGGAATTGAGGCCATTCATTTTCCTTTCGAGGAGATTCAGCGGAATGGCATTTTGCGTGAATACCGGTTGATGCACAACTATTTTTATCGACTCAAACAAGGGCATAAGACATCGAAATCGCTGGAGTTGCAAACGAAACTTTGGGAAAACCCTGGTTCCTGGAAAAAGCAGCTGTTTGATAAAAGCATGATTTATACTGGAGCGCTTATCTCCAGGGTTGGGCTCTTTAGCAAGGTAGAGAAACAGTACCTTTCGAGGTATAGCAAAAATAAGATAACCAGCCAATGGGTGGAGATATTGAAGGATCTCGACCCATCTTACGTGATCTCTACCATGCTCTCTCATTCAGGCAGGTATCGGTCCAGTTCTGATATGGCACCGGTTTTGGCGGCACATCATCTCGCGATCCCTTGTGGTACGCTAATACAGTCCTGGGATAATATATCCAGCAAGGTAGCTATTTTACCCGATTGGCTCGATACCTATTGGACCTGGAGTAAAACCATGTCAAAAGATCTGCATCATTTCTATCCAGGGATTAAAAAAGATAGGGTCAAAGTTATTGGGAGCCCGCAATTCGATTTTCACCTGGAGAAAGATTTACTGGAGACAAGGGATGTTTTCTGTAAACAACAAGGGCTGGATCCTCTTAAAAAATTTATTTTAATTGGCTCAGGCACAGAGAAATGGATGCCTGATGAACCTATTAAATTACTCAATCTTTCCAGGAGAATCCACAATGAAATGCCAGAAATTCAAATTCTTATCCGGCTACACCCCAAAGATCATGGCGGGCGATGGCTGAGATATGGGAAAGAATATCAGGCTTTAAACGTAATCTTTCAATACACCTCGCCCTCAAAGCATATGGATGTAGGTGGCTTTATACCACCCAAAGATTTTTACAAGAACCAGGTCAATACCATTTACCATTCAGAGCTGGTTTTAAACTCTTCTTCCACCATTACAGTTGATGCTGCCATTCTCGACAAGCCTATTATTTGTTTTGGGTATGATTTGGATGAAGATAAGAAATTTCCTGAAGGTCGTTCGTTCGCCTATACGCAGTCAAATCATTATCAACTACTGGTGAATACCGGGGGCATCGAGGTCGTAAAATCAGAACAAGAGTGCATGGACGCGATCAAGCAAAATATGGCAAACCCTGGTATGCGTGCGGCGGAAAGAAAGGAAATTGTAAGGGCGGTAACAGAAGTGCCCGATGGAAAAGCAGGCATTCGGCTATGTGAGGATATCATTAATATGTTATAGTTGTTTTAATTTATCTATACTTGAAAAATAAAATAAAAATCCTGTTTACTATTCCCAATTTTAATACCGCGGGAAGTGGCAAGGAAATGTTTAAGATTGCTGAAAAACTCGACAAGGGCGCTTTTGACGTCCATATCTGCTGCCAGCATGACAAAGGTGAATTCTTCAAAGTTGTCAAAGCAAGTGGTCTGCCAGTCCATGTACATCGGTTTCTTTCACCGATGAAGTCGCGCCTTAAGGGACTCCTTCAAACCTGGGAGGTTTCCCGGTTTTTTTCATCCCATAATTTTGATATCATCCACTCCTTTAATTATTCGGACGATTATTCTGAGGCCCTGGCGGCCAGGTTGTCCGGAACGAAGTGGATATATACCAAAAAGAATATGAGTTGGGGAAATAATGCCTGGTATCTTCGAAGTAAGCTGGCCAGTGGCATTGTCGTCAGAAACACCGATATGATCAACGATTTCTTTAAGCCTTTTCCAAAGGCCAGACTTATTGCTGGTGGTGTGGATGTGGAGGAGTTTAAACCTATGGGCGATGCCCAAGCCTTACAGGAAGAATTTAATATTTTACCTACAGAGAAGATCCTTATTTCGGTTGCCAACCTGGTGCCTGTCAAAGGCATTGAGATCCTCATCGAGGCATTTGACGTTTTATTTCAGTCAGATCCCACTTACCGGCTATTTATAGTTGGAGATCATGACAATGCGTATGGCAGCGAATTGCAAAAGCAGGTTCGGGAGAAAAATTTGCGAAAGAACATTACTTTTACAGGCAAAAGACACGATGTGGCCAACTTTCTTCAAGTTGCAAATGTTTTTGTGCTACCGACGTTAAATAAGGGCCGGCAGGAAGGATTTCCTGTAGCAACTTTAGAGGCAATGGCTGCTGGTATTTATGTGCTGGCCTCCGATGTAGCCGGCGTACGCGATCAGTTTTCTTTAATTACTAATCAGTTATTTACACCGGGAGATCACCTGCAACTGGCTGAGAAGATAAAGGAAGTATTTGATCTTGATGATGACGAATATAAAAAATTGGTTGAAAATCAGCTACAAATTATTCGCGACTACTATACCATAGGTCAGGAAGTAATCAATCATCAGGATTATTATCAGAAGGTTCTAAGCAAATAATGATTCATAACCCAGTTATCCCATACAACCAGTCATTTTATAACGCTAAATCACAGGAGCTATGTCCCTTTCAATTTGATGCCCAACAAGCACTAGACCATCAATCGATCTGTTTCTTTCTGGCTACTGGCTTTTTTATCGATGATACTACCCACTATCGAGATATTAAAGTTATAAAACCCGCCACTGATGTAACGCTTCACGGAAATAAGATCATCAAGCAAGAGCCTTACTGGCGGTGGCACTACAGCCCCAGGGAAATTAGCCTCAAGCAAGCTGTAGAGGAGTTTGCGCATTTATTTGATAAAATTACCCAGCAGCAGCTGGCGGGCAAAAAAGTTATTCTTCCTTTGTCGGGCGGCCTGGATAGTAGGTCTCAAGCCGCAGCAATAGCCGGTATGAAAGATGTTTTTGCTTATTCCTACGATTTTAGAAATGGCATACCAGAAACAAAATATGGCGAAGCAATTGCCAGGGCAGCGGGTTTCAAATTCAATCCGTATAAAATTGAGCCCTCTTATTTATGGCCAAAGATCGAGGCGCTGGCAGATATCAACCAGTGCTTTTCAGAATTTACCCATCCACGGCAAATGGCCATCTACGACCATTATGATCAGATGGGCGAAATCTTTTACTTGGGACATTGGGGAGATGTGCTTTTTGACAATATGGGCGTTGATGATCATTTAAGTAATGAGGAGGTGCTGCCCCTGATCTACAAGAAAGTTTTGAAAAAAGGCGGCTTGGAGGTTGCCAGGTCACTATGGCAGGCCTGGGGTTTGGCCGGTGAATTCGAGGATGTGCTGCAGGCGAAATTGCTGGACCTGTTGAATCAAATTAAAATTGATAACGCCAACGCCAGATTAAGGGCATTCAAGTCTATCCATTGGGCTCCGCGATGGACCAGCATCAACTTAAGTGTTTTTGAAAGTAAACACCCCATGGCGCTGCCATACTACCATGAGGAAATGTGTAAATTCATCTGTACAGTACCCGAAGAGCATCTTGCCAAGCGCCGAATCCAGATGGAGTATATCAAGATGAAAGCTCCGACGTTAGCTTCCATTTCCTGGCAACAATATGACCCATACAACCTCTATAATTATGAAGACTTCAACAAGCGCAAATCATTGCCCTTAAGAGCCTTTAAGAAGATAAAGAGAAAGGCTAAATCTATGATTTTTGATACGCAACCAGTACAAAGAAATTGGGAAATCCAGTTTTTAGGGGCTGATAATGATAAAAAACTGCGACAATATCTTTTTGAAAATGTTGCTTTCCAAAACCTTGTCCCCCAGGAGGTTGCAAAAGAATATTATACAAAATTCAGAGAGAAGGATGGTGTATTTTATTCTCATCCGGTAAGCATGCTCCTTACCCTTTCATTATTTGCAAAGCGGCATCTGGCTTAGATATTTGAAAGCGCGGTTTGGGTTCTCCTTTGAAAAAGTGACCTCTTAAGCATCGAAAGTGAAACTTAAAGCGTAATTTTGGAGCTGCATCAAAAACCTACTATGAAAGTTGCCATTTATTCCGGTACTATACCTGCAACTACTTTTGTAGAACACCTTATCCGCGGCCTTGCCGAACAGGGAATAGAGGTGTATATTTTTGGTAAGGTAAAAAAGCCATATCGATACGAAAGTAAGCATGTACATGTGTTTCCTGTGCCTGAAGGGAAATTGGCATTGGTACGCTTTGTTTTAAAATCTTTAGTGAAAGTACTGTTGACGGCACCTCAATTGTTAGCTGTAGTAAGGAAGATATTGCAGCAAGGTAAGGAAAGATCGTTCACGGAGAAGATTACGTACCTGGGGAGAATTCTGCCCGTGATGCTCCATCCACCTGACATCTTTCATATACAGTGGGTGAAAGCAATTGATGATTTCATGTGGTTAAAAACTGAATTAAATAAAAAGGTTGTTGTAAGTCTCCGGGGAGCGCATATCAATTACTCACCATTAGCCGATCCGGAGCTGGCGGCTAAATTCCGACATTTCTTTCCTGATGTGGATGTTTTTCACGGCGTTTCTCGTGCTATTGTAAAGGAAGCTGAGAAATATAATCTCGATCCAGTAAAAGCCGTGGTAATTAATCCCGCAGTCGACGAAAAACTTTTGTTGCAGGTGCCTAAAACGAATTTTAAAGCCAGACCCTTACAAATCCTTTCTGTAGGACGGTTTCATTGGAAAAAGGGATACGATATAGCGCTCGACGCTTTGAATATAGCTAAAGGAAAAGGCGTTGATTTCATATATACCATTATCGCTGGTGGTAATTATGAAGAGATTTTGTTCCAAGTCAATAGCCTCGGCTTGCAAGAAAATGTAAAAATTATTGAAGGCCTTCCTCATCATGAGGTCCTTCAGTTTATGCGCACCTCCGATGTGTTTTTACTACCTAGCGTAGAAGAGGGTATTGCCAACGTTGTGCTGGAGGCGATGGGCAATGGCATCCCGGTTATTTCTACAGACTGTGGTGGTATGGCAGAGGTTTTGGTCAATAGGAAGAATGGGCTTTTAGTGCCTGTAAGGGACCCGGATGCAATAGCGGCTGCAGTTATTGAATTTACCGAACTCTCCGATGCAAGTATTAGTAAGATGATTGAAGAAGCGAGAGAAACGATTCGAACCAACCACGTTTTGAGCAACCAAATTGCTTCCTTCATGGCATTGTACACCCAGGTAATAGCCCCAATAAGCAATGGATAAACAAAAGATCGGTTTAGTACTACCCAATGCACCAGGATTTTCTGAGACGTTCTTCAATTCAAAGATTCAGGGGCTGCAGGATGCTGGTTTTGAGGTGATGCTGTTCGTGAATAGCAAGGGTACGGCCACTGCCAGGTGCGAGGTGGTCAAAGCGTACAAGGTACATAGCAATAATCCACCATTGCAATTCATAAAGATCTTGCTGGTCTTTTTTAAGTTAATGTTTTCTGCGCCTCAAAGTTTACTTCGATTTATACGGCTGGAGCGAAAAGATGGGATAAGCTGGAAGAGGGTCGTTGAAAATGTCTACATCAATGCGCATATACTTTCCTTCAAGTTGAAATGGTTGCATTTTGGGTTTGTCACGATGGCTCTACGCAGCGAGAATGTGGCTAGGGCAATGGGTGCAAGGATGGCAGTCAGTTTCCGGGGGTACGACATTAGCGTGTATCCTATCAAGCACCCCAATTGTTACCACAAGCTATGGCCGAAAGTGGATAAGGTGCATACCATTTCCGACGATTTATACCAGCTGGCGTTACGACAGGGATTACCCCCGCAGGTACCCGTAGTAAAAATTACACCGGCTATTGATGTGCAAACATTTTCGCAAGTGCGGAAAAACACCCCTATAGCCATGCCATTGCAGATCCTGTCGGTCGCCAGGCTACATTGGAAGAAAGGTTTCGAATATGGCCTTTCCGCCATGGCCATACTTAAGCAAAGGGGAGTTGCCTTTCAATATACTATTGTAGGCACCGGGATGGACCATGAACGGCTTGTTTTTGCTGCTAACCAGCTGGGAATCATTGACCAGGTAAAATTTTTGGGAAGGAAAACCAGCGCTGAGGTGGCAGCTTTGATGGCAACGGCAGATATTTACCTGCAGCCAAGCGTGCAGGAAGGTTTTTGTAATGCCGTACTGGAGGCGCAGGCTGCCGGGTGTATATGTGTGGTATCGGATGCCGAAGGGTTGTCAGAGAATGTATTGCATAGCAGATCCGGATTTGTTGTTCCCAAACGGGATCCCGCTGCTATTGCCGATACAATCGCTTCCATTTCGCAGAAGCATCATGTTGAAATTCAGCACATGCGCGAGTTTGCTGTCAATCGGGTAGCGCAAGAATTTGATATCAAGCAACAGATGCGTAAATTTACGGACTTTTATAATTCCTGATCGATGTTATTTGATTTTTTAAAATATGTTCAGCCTACCTGGTATTTCAATCTTACCCCTGCAAAAGGTAAGGCTGTATATTGGGTGGACTACCATAAATTGCCCCCTGAGGAGAAGCGGCTTATTGATTTCGATGAAAATTTTTCTACCTCAGATGCCCCTCAGTTGGACGCTGCTTATCAGGCTTTGCATAAGGGCATCATCAAGGATGATGCGCAATTTGTGTTTGAAGCGCCTGTTAGAACCTGCTTTGACATTGCCGATAATTACAGATTTATTAAAAAATATTACAGAGCATTTTGGACCTACTACATCTTTTGCAGGCGGATACTTTCTTTTCATAACCCCATCAAAGAGATTCAGGCACTCCAGCAGGTTAAACATGTTAGGAAAGTCAATCTACATGATCGGGTTAAGCGCTATGATCAATACGAAAACTTCGCATCGCCTTTATTGGCGGAAGTCCCGTTTATCAGCGTCATTGTACCTACGTTGAACAGGTACCCTTATCTGAAGGATGTTTTTGTTGATCTGGCCCGGCAGGATTATACGCACTTTGAGGTGATCGTGATCGACCAAACCGATGAGCCGGATCGTGCTTTTTATGACCAGCTAAAGCTACAAAAAACGGTGGTTTTTCAAGAAGGCAAGGGGCAGTGGTTATCCAGAAACGAAGCGGTGAGGATAGCCGGAGGAGATTTTTTATTGTTTTACGATGACGATTCTCGGGTAGAGCCGGATTGGATCACACAGCATATCAAAGGACTGGATTTTTTTGGCGCTGACATTACCGCAGGTGTTTCGTTTTCAAAAACGGGTGGAGAAATACCCAAAGATTATAGCTATTTCAGGTGGGCTAGTCAATTTGATAGTGGAAACGCATTGGTTAAGCGCGAGGTCTTTGAAAGCATTGGCCTCTTTGACCGGCAGTTTGATAAGATGAGAATGGGCGATGGAGAGTTTGGTTTACGCGCTTACCTTTTTGGGTTCAAGAGTATCTCACATCCTTATGCCTCCCGGTTGCATTTGAAGGTAGATTCCGGAGGGCTGAGGCAAATGGGCTCCTGGGATGCGTTTAGGTCCGCTAATTTATTTGCCCCAAAGCCAATTCCGAGTGTGTTATATCTTTATAGGAAATATTTCCCTGCCAGCAATGTCAAAAATGCACTTATTCTTGGCGTGTTTCCCTCTTTGATTCCATACAAGTTTAAAAGAAACAAGGTATTATATCCCGTAGGGATTTTGATGGCCATTGTGATGTTGCCGGTGCTCTCAATCCAGGTATTTAAGTCGTGGAAGAGAGCTGGCGCTATGCTTCAGGAGGGAGACAAGATCGAGGTATTGAAGCAGAGAAATCTTACCCAACGCTGATCGGTCGAAATATGCAGGTTCAAAAAAATTCAGGTCAAAAAGTTTTAATCATTAGCGCTGAATTTCCGCCGGGTCCAGGTGGAATAGGAAACCATGCCTATAATCTTGCCAAATCACTTCATGCTAAACCGCATCTGACAGTGACGGTGATGGCTGATTCCAACTATACGTCCCTCACAGAGATTCAGGAATTTGATGATACGGTTTCTTTTGCCATTCATCGTATTCATCGCAGGCGGCCTGTTTTCTTAACCTACCTCAACAGAATTACCACCGCCATCAAGCTTGTTGGTAAAAATGATCAGATCATCTGTTCAGGAAAATTTTCACTATGGATAGGTGGATTGCTAAGCCTTTTTTTCTCATCTAAAAAGTATATTGCTGTTGTCCATGGGTCAGAACTGGATAAAAAGAACAAAATTGTCAGGCAGCTTACCACCTATTCCCTTTCGAAGATGGATAGAATTATTGCCGTTTCGCATTATACAAAAAGCTTTCTCAATAAACATTTACCGGGTATTGTCATACCTAATGGCATAGATACAGCAGCTTTTGAGGCCAATGGAGTCACTGCCACCACGAAAGGGTCACTTCATCTGTTGACGGTGGGGAATGTAACGCCACGCAAAGGGCAGCAAAACATGATCAAAGCCTTGCCCATGGTAATAAAAGATCTGCCCCACGTGCATTATCATATGGTTGGCTTACCTACGAAGAGAGACGAATTGATAAGCCTTGCCAGGAATTTAGGGGTCGCAGATCATATTACTTTTCATGGTAGGGTGAGCCAGGGCGATTTGAAGAAGCGTCTGCAGGAGAGCGACATCTTTGTAATGTTGAGTGAGCATACTGCTAAGGGGGATTTTGAAGGATTCGGTATTGCAATTTTAGAAGCTAATATCTACGGAAAACCTGCAATAGGAAGTATCAATAGCGGCATTACAGACGCCATCGATCAGGGGCGTACAGGCTATCTGGTAGATCCACACCAACCTGAGGCTATTGCCGATGCACTAAAGAAAATCATTGCTGATTACGAAAACTACAGTATCAACGCCAAAGCCTGGGCTTTAAAGCATGACTGGGAGATGATCAGCAATATGTACAGCGACGTGATCGAGGAGGTTTGATAGCCAAAAGCAGTAGCAGTATTTCAACCATTTATTTGAACTTAGCATATGAAGGTAGCCATTATTTCACATACAAATCATTTTTTAGATCAGTCGGGGAATGTTGTTGGATTTGGCCCGACGGTGCGTGAAATTAATCTTCTACTAGAAATTTTTGAAGCGGTTTACCATATTGCGCCACTTCATCAACAGGGCGTAGCGCCTGCCAATGCGATTTCATATGTTTCTGATAAGATAATATTCGTGCCCCTTCAACCTTCTGGTGGTCACGGCCTAATGGATAAGATTGGAGTTTTAGGTAGTGCTTTTTCAAATTTGAAGGTGATACAGACCACTTTAAAGGAGGTAGACGTATTCCAGTTCAGAGGACCTACAGGTATAGGCGTTTATCTTTTGCCATATATTAGCTTTTTCTCAACAACGCCCAGGTGGGTGAAATATGCAGGAAACTGGGTGCAGGAAAATCCTCCCGCCGGATATGCCTTTCAACGATGGTGGCTGAAAAAAAATCTACAGAAAAGTCCCGTTACCGTCAATGGAAAATGGCCAGCACAGGAGGCGCATGTCTTATCGTTTGAAAATCCCTGTATTACGGATCAGGAACTGCAGCAAGCTAAAAGTATAGCGGCAAAGAAATCATTTAAGAGCGGCCTGGTGATATGTATGGTGGGCCGAATTGAAAAGGAGAAAGGAGTAGGGAGGATTTTGGAAGCCTTGAAGCATTTGCCTGAGGGTTTCCCTATCGAGAAGGTTTATTTTGTCGGCGATGGTCCTGGGAAGCCTGGATTTGTGAAGGAGGCCTCTTCTATAGCTATACCGTGTGTATTTACCGGTACGCTGGATAGAGAAGCCCTAAACGATATCTATGCTGAATCGCATATATTTTGCTTGCCTTCTACTGCATCAGAGGGATTTCCTAAAGTAATAGCAGAAGCAGCGGCATTTGGCTGTATTCCACTGGTTTCCAGCGTGTCATCAATTGCGCAATATATCCATCATGGCGTCAATGGGTCGGTATTAGAAGTCACTGATGCCTCGGGCGTGGCAGCCCAACTGCAGATGCTGGAGCAGGATAGGGGAGCGCTTGAAAAATTGTCCGCGAACGTAGTTTCGCTGGCAGAAAAATTTACCTATAGCCATTACAATAGCAGGATCATAAATGATGTGCTGCCGAAATTGATCTTTTAATTTTCTTGAGGTAAAAAAAGTGCCAGACGGTTGTCCATCAGGTACTTTTTACTGCAAAAATACGGTGTTAATTTGTTGGAGAAAGTTTCAACAGCATACCCGGACTTTCGGTGGCTACGTAAATGAAGCCATCGGGGCTTTCCGCTACTGCTCTTACTCTACCGACACCCTCCAATAATTTTTCTTCACCTGCAAATGTTTTATTGTCAAGTTCCACACGAACCACGTGGGTATGCGATAGAGCGCCTATTAGCAGATCGCCTTTCCAGTTGGGAAATTTATTGCTTGTCACGATTGCCATGCCACAAGGGGCGATAGAGGGGTCCCAATAATGGATGGGTTGTTCAAGACCTTCTTTTTCTGAAATTTCTGAAATGGTAGACCCATCATAGTCAATACCATAAGTGATCACCGGCCAGCCGTAATTTTTTCCCGGAAGCACGATATTGATCTCGTCGCCTCCCTTGGGGCCGTGCTCATGGGCAAATAACGTGTTGCTGGCATCATCGTATACCATACCTTGCACGTTTCTATGGCCATAGCTCCAGATTTCTGGTTTAGCTTTTGGCGTATTTACAAAAGGATTATCATTGGGTACCGAACCATCTTCGTTCAACCTGATCACCTTGCCATAATGATTCTCCAGATTTTGAGCATTAGGTTTTGTACCCCTCTCACCCGTACTTACAAAGACATGTCCTTTACCATCAAAAGCAATGCGTGAACCAAAGTGGTGACCTGACTTGATGTAGGGCTGAGCACGAAATAATTCTTCGGTCTGTACCAAGGCATTGCCATCTATTTTTCCTCTGATCATAGCGGTAGCGGCCCCGCCTTCACCGGGCTTGGAATAGGTAATATAAATCCATCCATTATCAGCGTAATCGGGGTGAGTTTTAATATCCAGTAATCCTCCCTGTCCGCTTGCAAAAACTTCCGGTACACCCGTCATTTTTTCAGGTAAAAGCGCCCCGTCTTTAAAGATCCTGATTTCTCCAGCTTTTTCTGTTACTAATATTTTGCCATCAGGTAAAAAGGCAATGCCCCAAGGATTTGAAAGTTCGTTAGAGAGGGTATCTACGACAAAGTTTTCTTGTTCTGACTTTGTTACTTCACCTGTGGCGGGAGCATTCTGTTCGGGCGTTTCCGACACATTTTGATTAAGATCACTTTCATTGCATGATAAAAGCAGTGAGGCAGCGAGAATTGGAGTAATTACGGCGTTTATTGTTTTAAGCATCATGGATGTAAAAATTAAGACTTAGTCATCCTTTAACTTACGGGATTACGATTCTTAGGTTTAAAATAACAAGATAATAATAAAACTTCAATTTTACGACCGCTGATTTTGGGAAAAAAATTGGCGCTACATGATTTGTAGTGGAAACTCATTTTCGGTTTTAGGACTGGCCTAATTCATTTTCGTTGTTTTAGGTTTTTTGATTGGATCAGAAACAAAAACTGTTTGACCGCAGGGAGTTTTTTTTGGTTTCTGATCCAAAAGGCGTAAAATGACGTAAAAAATGAATTCAGCCTTGATTTTCCACATAGTGATGCCTATGGCATTGTTTCTTTTGTATTAAAACAAAAGAAAGGCAAAGAAAAAAACGTTGACTTGAGCCTTCGAAACGCATTAAAAAAAGGTTCTTTTCTATAGGAATAAAGTGTGTGATTATGAATTGGAATTCTGGTTTTCCACTGTATTTCACATAGACTCAAAAATTTAAGGCTTGCTCATCAATGTCGGTGTTTTAATAATGCAATATGATACAACTAATCATATAATATTATAAATTTGTCTTTACGTTGAAGGAAGAAATGATTTTCCACTATGATTTTTTAACCCTTTTCCTTGTCGATGCTTTACCTGTTGTGTGTTTTTTATATAAATGCTTAAAGTCTAGCGATATTTAAACCTACCTACCCTCATATGATCCTATACATAGGAAATAAGTTAAGCAAATATGGTTTTACACCCACAAGTATTGAAACATTAGGTGCCAAATTATCAGACCATTATCCGATCGACCTTGTTTCTGATAAAAGAAATAAGATCGTCAGGTTCTGCGATTTCATTTTTACGATTTTAAAAGGCCGAAACAAGTATAAGCTCATCATCATCGATACCTACAGCTCTGCTAATTTCTATTTTGCTTTTGCATCAGCATTTCTGGCAAAGCTATTTCATATTCCTTATGTTCCAATTCTTCGGGGTGGGAGTTTACCGGCAAGGCTAGAAAAAAGTCCCGGTCTTTCTGCTTATTTGTTCAGAGGTTCTTATAAAAACATTGCGCCGTCAATGTACTTGCATCAGGCATTTGAAGCGCTGGGTTATCCTGTAGATTACATCCCCAATAACATAGATATGAAGATATATCAATGTAAAAGAAGGGAAATAGTTCGGCCCCGGCTTTTATATGTTCGTGCATTTCATACCATATATAATCCTACTTTGGCCATTCATGTATTGGTAGACCTACTTAAGAAGTACGATGATGCCGTACTGTGCATGGTAGGACCTGATAAGGATGGAACGATGAAAGAAACGGTGGATTTGGCACAATCGTTGGGTGTGACGGATAAGGTAAAATTCACCGGGGCTTTAACAAAGCCCGATTGGATTGCCTTGTCTGCTGACTACGATATCTTTATCAGTACGACCGATTTTGATAACCATCCGGTAAGTGTGATTGAGGCAATGGCACTTGGATTGCCGGTTGTTTCCACCAATGTAGGCGGAGTACCATTCCTGATCGATGATCAGGAAAATGGATTATTGGTTCCTCCCCGAAACCGGGACGCTTTTGTCGCTGCGATAGCACATTATGTAGAAAATCCTATAGATGCCCAACTGGTAGCAGAAAAAGCAAGGAAAAAAGTGGAAGCGTATGATTGGGAAATCGTAAAAAAGCAGTGGTTTGATTTAATCGATCTTGCCAAAAAATAATTTTGGGTAAGTGTCTTGTTAGATAGCCCAAGGTTAGGGAATTGATGCCAGTGAGCCTGAATAACATCCATTTGTAAGCAGGCGATCTTAGTGCAATTGATGCCTTCTGTACATTTTAAATTTAGCTATGCATATCGTTTATTTTTATCAGTATTTTGGAACACCGAAGGGTGGTTGGAGTACCCGGGTGTATGAACTTACCAGAAGGTGGGTAAAAGAAGGTCACAAGGTCACCGTGGTCACTTCTTTATATGATAAATCAGATTTGAAAGCAAGCGGCCTTTTTTCAACGCAAAATGTCGAGGGTATCGACATCAAGGTGGTCAACGTCACCCTTTCCAATAAACATAATTTTGCCTACAGGGTATTAACATTCCTTCATTTTGCCATTTTATCCCTGTATTTTGCCTTAAAGTTGGACTATGATGTCGCTATTGCCAGCTCCGGACCCATTACTATAGGCTTACCGGGCCTTGCTGCCCGATACATCAGGAAAAAGCCAATGATATTCGAGGTGCGTGATTTATGGCCAGAGGGCGCAGTACAGTTGGGCCTTCTGAAACCCGGCATGAAGCAAACGTTTGCCTTCTGGTTTGAAAAAAAATGTTATGAAGCTGCTTCAGCCATTATTGCCCTTTCAGAAGGGATGGCGGAGTCGATCAGGTCCCGCTTTGGGTATGATTATGTACATGTGATTCCCAACGCATCCGACAACAAGCTTTTCGGCTCAGCGGCAGTATTGCAAGAGACCCCGGCCTGGGCGGCCGGCAAAAAGCTCTTTGTATACACCGGCACGCTTGGGCTGATGGACAATTGTAGCCAGATTGTAGAAGGCGCAAGGGTGCTGCAGGAACGAGAAAGAGATGATATTCAGGTGGTATTCATTGGTGACGGTAAAGAACGAGAACAACTGGAGACCCTTGCTACAAGATACCAGTTGAAGAATATTAAATTCCTCGGGCTAATGCCCAAAGAAAAAGTGGTGCCATGGCTGAAGGCTGCCGATGCGGCATTTCTTGTTTTTAAGAACCTACCTGTGCTTGACACCTGCTCACCCAATAAAATGTTCGATGCATATGCAGCTGGCGTGCCAGTAATACAGACTACGCAGGGCTGGATAAAAGAATTGATTGAAAAAGAGCGATGCGGTATCAACGTATCACCAGATCAACCAGGGGAAATGGCTGATGCAGTTATCCATATTGCTGATCATCCGGCTCTGAGAGAAGAGCTGGCCGCCAACGCAAAGAAAGTAGCGATGGAGCTTTTCGATCGGGATCTTCTGGCAGCAGAAATGTTGACCATTATCACGCAAACTACTAAATCAAGACATGGATAAGGCATTGATCACAGGGGCTACGGGTTTTTTAGGCAGATATGTTGTAGAACGCCTAAAAAACGACTACCAGATATTTACACTGGGCAGGAAAAAGACCGATGATGGCGTGTTTATCTATGGCGACTTCGGCGATCCTGAAATCAATTTAGCAGGCCATGCTTTTGAACTTGTCGTCCATATATCCGGTAAGGCACACGTGGTTCCTAAAACCGATGCCGAAGCCAGGGACTTTTATACCATCAACCACCTGGGTACCGAAAAACTGTTGCAGGCACTCAGCCAGCAAACTAAACTTCCAAAGGCACTGGTATTTATCAGTACAGTTGCCGTATATGGCAAGGAGAAAGGCATGGGTTTTGATGAGACTACGCCACTGGAAGCGACAGACCCGTATGGCCATAGCAAAATGCTGGCAGAAGAGGCAGTTAGTAGCTGGGGTGCTAAAAACGGGGTCACCATCACCATTCTAAGATTACCTTTGATTGTTGGCAGCAGGCCGCCAGGCAACTTAGGAGCAATGATGAACGCCATCAGCAAGGGTTTATATTTTAATATTGGTGGGGGCAAGGCGCGGAGGAGCATGGTGGCAGCAGCAGATGTGGCTGCTATCATTCCAATGGCCGCTAAGGTAGGAGGGACCTATAATTTGACTGATGGCAATCATCCGTCGTTTCATGATACAGCCCAGTGTATGGCAAAGAATATTGGGAAATCCAGCGTTTTATCCATGCCGGATTGGTTGGCACAGATACTGGCATTTAAGCTGCAGATTTTGGAGAAAATGTCGGGCAAGAGAATGCCCTTTAACCAGAACACGTATAAGAAGATGACCGATTCGCTTACCTTTTCCGACGAAAAGGCAAGAAATAAGCTGGGGTGGAATCCTTCGCCGGCCCTGGCACATTTGAAAGATTAATTTATGAACATATCCATGGGGCTACTCATCGTAAGCTTATTTATTTTATCGTGGCTAATTACCCGCAGGCTCGTTATTTTTCTTCGAAAAAAAGGCATGATGGATGTACCTAATGCCCGATCCTCACATCAGGTCGCTACCCCAAGGGGTGGAGGCCTCGCTGTATTTTTTTGCCTGATGATCGGCTTTTTTGTTCTTGTGTTGTTTTTCCCTGCTGTGCCCGTGCCAGGGATCTTATTTTTTGTCGGTCTTATTATACTAGCCTTCACAAGCCTGGTTGATGACAAGTATGACCTGCCAGCCTATCTGCGATTCTTTTTGCATGGCATCGCAGCCGCATTGGTGATTTATGAAACCGGTGGCCTCGAAAGATTTCCCCTTCCGGCTCCCCTGGATTTTGAGCTGGGGTTTATCGGGTATATCTTATCTTTTATCTGGATTATCGCCGTCTTAAATATCTACAACTTCCTTGACGGCATAGATGGCTACGCGGGCTTACAGGCAGTATTGGCTGGACTGGGGATTGCCTTGTTCGATGCTGATGGCGTAGGTTTAGGTGTTGGATTATTGGTGATGGCTTCTACAGGGGGCTTTTTGATACATAACTGGAGTCCGGCAAAAATTTTCATGGGCGATATTGGGAGTATTTCGCTGGGCTTTATTTTTGCAGCCAGTCCGTTTTATTTTACAGGCCCTTCCCATCATTACGGAGTATTTGCCGTTATTATCTTCTTATGGTTCTTCCTGGCCGATGGTGCCTTTACCATTGTTAAGAGGATATTTAAGGGAGAAAAGATTTGGGAAGCACATCGATCACACCTGTACCAGCAACTGGTTATTGCCGGTTTATCGTGA
>LXQK01000255.1:50881-74334 GCA_001683905.1 Marivirga sp. ANT-B6 | reverse complement strand
GATCAAGTCACCACTATATGAATTCTCCATTGCCGAACCAGTTGTGGTGTTCACATCAAGAATAGGAGAGGTGAAAGTTTCTCTTCCTGATAAGCCTACAGGTTCTATTAAAATAGATCAGATTCGCGGTGGAACAGATCCATATGAAGGAAGAATTATTAAAGATGGCGTTATTGGTGAATGGGTAACAATTGAATTTAATCCAGTAAGCCAGGACTATGAAATCCTGTTCGATAAACTCGAGGCAGGTGGCTATACGGTAGATATTCGTGATGCCCGTGGTTGTACCACATCATATACCATCGAAGTAGATGTGGACAGGAGTATATTTATTCCTAACGTTTTCACGCCAAATGATGACGGTCAAAATGAAGCTTTCTACATCAGGAACTTGCCTCCAGGTGCTGTACTTGTCATCGTAAACAGATGGGGTAAAACAGTATATGAAACCAAAGACTATAAGAATGATTGGAGAGGCGTAGATTTACCCGATGCAGTATATTTCTATAGCCTGAAGGTTCCTGAAACCAAGGAAAGTTTTAATGGATGGGTAGAAGTATTTAGGGGTAATACACTTCGATAATATCAATTGAATGCAAAGACACTGGTGCAAGGAGGGATGATATCGCCACTTTGCACCAGTTTTTTATCGGAGATTGAGTAAGAACTGCATCGTATCAACGCCATCGGCATAGTCCCATAGCGCTGGCTTTTGTACGGTGCCAAAGGGAACACTATTACGAAACCACCCCGCGCTGGAAGCAATTACCTGAAGCTTCTCTTCAAGCGCTTTCAGTCTTGCTGCCAGTGCTTCCTGGTCAGCATAATATTCATAGAATAGCACTGAAATGGGAGATACCAAAGCTGTTTCTTCTGTCAGGAGTAAAAACTCAGTATCTAAATGTGGCACACGATTAACCAGATAAATGGATTTATTGTAGTCGTAATTATTCTGGTATTTATTGTGCTCCAAGATATTTTTGTAATGACGCAATGCTTTTAAGAAGGGGCTAAAATCATATCCTTCGGGAACAAAAACTTTGCTGATATTTCTGCATCCTAAACCATAGTACTGGAAAATATCTTTGCCGAGTTGATGGTAATCGCCTTCATTTTCTTTACCATCAATGATACCACAAGAGGACCTGTTTTTTCTAATGATATGGGGTATTTTGCCAAAGTAATAGTGAAAATAACGTGCGGAATTATCGCTGCCGGTGGCAATAACGGCATCCATCTTCGTTAATAAATCCACAAACTCAATACGGGATGCAAAGGCAGGTTCAATGGCTATTAACATCCTGACGACATATGGCAACAGGTAAGGGTCTTGTGAACTTAGCTTAGCTACTACAATATGATTGCTCATCAACACTGTCAGAAAATCATGGAAGCCAACCAGAGGAATGTTCCCAGCCATTACGATACCTATTCGCAGCGGCGTTGATTCTGTAAATTCGTATGGCTTAACCCATTTTGTCAAACTCTCTTCCTGAAGATAAGCGATGATACCTTCCAGGGAGAGCTTTATATTTTCAGGGGTAAACCATCGGTTTTTTGACGCTGCCTTTAAAGAAATTTCTTCAACTTCAGCAGGATCTAAGTTGCGCAATCTGGTCCCTAAATCACTAAAGGCCTTAAGTTTTTCTTCTAAAGTCATAATACCTATTGCAATGGAAGCTGTAAAGTTTACTAATTTTTACTATATTTTTCCTTTTATTCTATTTTTTATTGATGCCAAACATATTGTTTTCTATTTTTGTTAAAAATTAAGAATAACCTTTAATAAGATATACAATGGCTATAATGATAACAGACGAATGCATCAATTGCGGTGCATGTGAACCAGAATGCCCAAATACAGCCATTTATGAAGGTGGGATAGAATGGACCTGGGCTGGCGGAACTGATTTGAATAAAGTTGAACTTGAAGATGGGAACGTTGTAGATGGAAATGAGCCACAAGCTCCTGTTTCGGATGAATTTTACTATATTGTTTCCGGTAAGTGTACAGAATGCACCGGCTTCCATGAAGAACCACAATGTGCTGCTGTTTGTCCTGTAGATTGCTGTGTCGATGATCCTGATTATCGCGAGACAGAAGAAGAACTACTCGCTAAAAAGGAATGGTTGCATGTTTAACCAA
The DNA here is from genome assembly GCA_001683905.1 of Marivirga sp. ANT-B6. Taxonomy (GTDB): domain Bacteria; phylum Bacteroidota; class Bacteroidia; order Cytophagales; family Cyclobacteriaceae; genus ANT-B6. The sequence continues at coordinate 72,188 of LXQK01000255.1, read as the reverse complement.
TTCCCCAAGACCTTTTTTTACCAGCTGCAAGCTTTTGTAGCTGGTTTTTTTATGACCTTTGCATTTGAGCCATTATCTCATCTTACGTCGTTTGATTAAATACGACGATAATATCAAGTCGAACGATTGGTTGATATCCACGTCAATGAAGTCAATCTTATATTGCCCGCACTTTAATTTTAGTTCAGTATAATAGCTTTGAATCTCTTTCTTATAATACTCTTTTACCTGGGAGGGTTGGAGTTTTAACTTATCACCGCTCTCCATATCTACAAATTCATACGGCCTCTCCTCAAAATCGAAGTCAAGTTCGGTTTTATGATCGGTGACGTGAAAAAGTAAAACCTCGTGTTTATTATGCTTTAAATGCTGCAGTGCAGAAAATATCTTGTCTTTCTCTTCCGGATTGGAAAACATATCGCTAAAAATAATCACAAGAGACCGCTTCCTTATTTTATCGGCGATCAGGTGTAGCACCTCATCTACCGCAGTCTTTTTCAGGTTGTTCTCTGCCGTTAGGAGATTGTTCAGTTGAAGATACAACTGATGAACGTGGGAGGGCGTAGATTTTACAGGTGTTTGAAGTTCTATTGTTTCCGAAAAAGTATTGAGTCCCACAGCGTCCCGCTGCTTGTGAAGCAGGTATATTAATGCCGCCGAGGCCATTGCACTAAATGTTATTTTTCCCTTATTATGCAAGGGGTAATGCATCGAAGAAGAATTGTCAATGATGAGGTGACACCGGAGGTTGGTTTCTTCTTCATAGCGCTTGGTGAATAGTTTGTCCGTCTTCCCATACACTTTCCAGTCGATATGCCGGGTACTTTCGCCGGAATTGTACAGCCTGTGTTCGGCGAATTCTACAGAAAACCCGTGGTATGGAGATTTGTGAAGTCCGGTAATAAACCCTTCGACCATCTGCCTGGCCAATAGTTCGATATTTCCAAACTCCCTGATTTTATTGATGTCTATAATCATGGTATGTTAACGCCCGGTATGGTAATAAATTTGAATGAAAATAGAAGGCTAAATCCTGTTTTTCGAGTCATAAAGTCCTTTTCGCTCCAATGGCAGAAGCAAATTGTATTTTTTGTTGCGGTGTTCTATTTCTTCGAAGAGCTCAACTTTCACATGGGCAACCCCTCTTTTAACCATATCAATTTCCACGGCGGCACTTTTTGATATATCAATGATCCTTGATTTGCTAAAAGGTCCGCGGTCGTTAATACGGACGATTACTGATTTATTATTTTGGATATTGGTAACCTTCACCAGGGTATTGAAGGGTAAGTGCGGGTGTGCTGCGGTGAGCTCATTCATTCTAAAAATCTCTCCATTTGCAGTCTTTCGGCCATTAAAACGACTGCCATAGTAGGAGGCCTTTCCTTCTTCAGTGCAAAAAGACTGACCAAAAACAGTGCCTAAGCAAATGAAAATCAAAATCAAAAGAATAAATGCACTTTTTTGCATTAAGGATTTTAATTATTAAAACGCTGCTTGCAATAATGAAATATATTGTACTATATTTAAACTTAAATATTAATATTCGTTTTACATAATTTTTAATTAATTTTAATTTCAATCAAATAGTAATTTAAACCATAGGAAAGTGGAAGAGAATAAGGAAAATGACAAAGCAGAAATATACTCACAGAGGGTAAGGGCCGGGAAAAGAACATATTTCTTTGATGTTAAGTCAACGCGTTCCAATGATTACTACCTTACCATCACAGAAAGCAAAAGAAGATATAAAGATGATGGCTACTTTTACGAAAAGCACAAGATATTTTTATATAAAGAAGATTTTGACAAGTTTCTAGAAGCTTTAAAAGGCACTGTAGACCATGTGAAGACCGAATTAATGCCAGAATTTGATTTTACCCAGTTCGATCAGAATGGCGAGGGTGATCATGAGCATGATCGAGAAATAGAAAGCGAAACAGAAGCAGGAAGTGGAAGTGACGTGGAGTCAGGGGAAGAGTTGAAGTGGGATTAACTTTAGTTCGCTGAATTATTTTAAAGCTCTTGATATCTTCTCAAGAGCTTTTATTTTGTATTGAAGAACTTTACCCTTCGCATGTCTAGTTTTATTGACAAAAAAATTATTTATATCATTATCGGGCTGGTGGCTTTTTTGCTGCTAACCTGGCTATTTTCTAATATACTCCTTTATTTCGTCATTTCCCTGATCATTGCCACCCTGCTCAGGCCTCTAACAGAGTTTTTAAATCAAACCCAGGTATTTTCCATTAAACTGCCCCGGTTTGTGGCTGTAATTATATCCTTTGCAGTGCTTATTAACGTATTTTCTTTATTTATAATTTTATTTATTCCGCTGATCTCTGATCAGATCCAGGTATTGTCGTCGCTCAATTATACGGATTTATTGCTTAAAGCAACAAGGCCACTGGAGTCTTTCGAGCTTTTTCTGATTCAAAATAACATCACGCTTGAAGAGCCAGGTTTTATTGTAGAAAATCTGCGCTTGAATATTTCTCAACTATTGAATAGGGTAAATATTGGGTTAATCTTTAATAACCTCATTTCATTTACAGGAAGTTTTTTCATTGCCGTTATGGCCGTGCTTTTTATCTCCTTTTTTTTATTGTACGAAAGAGGGATTATCCGGAAGCAATTTATATCGCTAATTCCCAATCAATATTTTGAGCTGACGATAGCAGGCATTTATAAGATAGAAAAATTATTAACCAACTACCTGTTGGGGCTAATCTTTCAGATGTTGGCAATTTTTTCGCTGGCGTCGTTGGGGCTCACAATATTCCATGTAAACTACGCATTGACCATTGCTATATTTGCAGCGGTTGCAAACTTGATACCTTATGCCGGGCCCATATTGGGCGCTACCTTTGGAATTGTTGTTGGTATTTCTACAGGCGGATTCGATCTTGAAACCAGGGAATATTATATTCTTGTTTTGAAAATTGTGGCAGTTTTTGGTAGTGTGCAAATGATCGATAATCTCTTTCTTCAACCATTAATATTTTCTAAAAGCGTGAAAGCGCACCCATTAGAAATATTTGTCATTATATTTGTGGGCGCAACGCTGGCCGGGATCGTAGGAATGATAGCCGCCATACCTGTCTATACAATTATAAGGGTCTCGGCGTTCGAGCTTTATAGAGGGTATAAAGCGTATTATATATTTAAAACTTAGTTTTTGTAAGGAATGGCTCTTCAGTGTGGGATTGTGGGATTACCCAATGTAGGTAAATCAACGTTATTTAATGCTTTGTCTAGTGCTAAAGCGGAAGCTGCAAACTTCCCCTTTTGTACCATTGAGCCCAATGTCGGTGTGATCAGTGTGCCCGACGAACGGTTGGAAATATTAGAAGCGCTGGTAAATCCAAAAAGGGTTCTGCCCACGGTAATTGAAATTGTCGATATAGCTGGCCTTGTAAAAGGGGCGAGCAAAGGAGAAGGTTTAGGAAATAAATTCCTAGCCAACATTCGGGAAGTAGATGCCATCATTCATGTGATTCGCTGCTTCGACGATCCTAATATTGTACACGTCGCCGGAGGGGTAGATCCTATGTTCGACAAGGAGGTGATCGATACGGAACTACAACTGAAGGATCTGGAATCTGTAGACAAGAAGATTCAGAAGGTAGAAAAAATGGCTAAAACAGGCGACGCTAAAGCCAAGAAGGAATTGGCTGCGCTTAAAATTTACCAGGAAAATCTTCATAAGGGTGTTAATGCCCGTGCTTTAGACCTTACGGCAGACGAAAGGAAGGCAGCGGCTGACCTTCAATTGCTAACGGAAAAGCCAGTAATTTACGTGGCGAATGTTGATGAGGATTCTGTGCACGATGGCAACAAATATGTGGCAGCATTAAAAGAAGGTGTAAAAGATGAAAATGCTGAAGTTATTTTAATCAGCGCCTCCATCGAATCACAAATAGCGGAGCTTGATGATGAAGAAAAAGCCTTGTTTTTAGAAGAGTATGGCTTAAAGGAGTCGGGCCTGAACAAGCTGATCAAGGCATCCTATCATATATTGAACCTGATCACTTATTTTACTGCTGGCGTACAAGAGGTTAGAGCATGGACGATCATTAAGGGGTGGAAAGCCCCTCAGGCGGCCGGGGTAATCCATACTGATTTTGAACGCGGTTTTATAAAAGCAGAGGTGATAAAGATTGACGATTATCAAAAATATAAGACAGAACTAGCTTGCAGGGAAGCTGGAAAGATCTCAATAGAAGGGAAAGAATATATCGTACACGATGGTGATGTTATGCACTTTAGATTTAATGTTTAATTTTTTATTTCTCCGAATATTATGGCATTTTTATAAAATAAATCATGAAATTGTCATAACATTATAAAAAAATCCAAGTTAGGTGTAAATGCTCAGGTACTTTATGAAATAAGACATTTGAGATTTATTGTAGTACTTTTCCTGTATTGATATTTGTTGCCGTGGTATTGTGGTTATACCGATCAACAAGATGAACCTTTTTTTAACTGATAATCAGCGCTGTGAGGGTAAGAATAATATTTATTTTAAAGAATAAAGGAGCTTTTGTTCCTTTCCACCATCAATATCTTTTAGCTCAACTTGTAAAAGGCATTATATTAAATGGTGGTAACCAGGAATACCGGGACTTTTCCTATTATAATTTTTCAGGTTTAAAAGGGCAGACGAAAATCAGTAGAAACGGACTCCATTTTTACTCTAGCAGAGTTACTTTGGTTTTATCTTGTCCTGATCAAGGTTTTTTGAATTATTTTTTAAAAAAACTATTCGAGTTTCCTCAGATTGAGATAGGAAATTTGTTGCTGATACCGGAGGGTGTAGAGCGGGAAGGGATACCAGAAATGACAGGTTCTATGAAGTTTATCTGCATCTCTCCCCTTGTACTTCTAAATCCTTCATTCAACGATAGTGAAGGCAAGAAATTTATATCCCCTGAAACTGACGTTTTTTCGGATATGCTTTACGAATCTACCATTTTAAGGATGGAGAATTTCGGCCGTTATACCACTGAACAGATTGCTTCATTTTACCAGTTTCAACTTGTACCTGATAAGGAATACTTAAAAAAGATCAAGGAAACGCAGAAGAAGTTTGCGCGAATCTATCCGGTATATGACCAGGATGTAAAATATGAAATTAGAGGGTATACATTTCCTTTTACACTTTATGCTGCCAAGGAGGTACAGGAGTTTGTTTTCACCTGTGGTTTAGGGTCTTATACCCACAAAGGGTTTGGGATGCTGGACATCGCCAATTCGGATCCAAGCAAAAGAGCTGAGGTATATGAGTTTGAAAAGAAGGGCTAAAATCTTCTGTTATAGATAAAAGAGGCATAGCCGATGATAAGGTCTGACCTGGCACCTACAGGACGGTAGTAGGCGATAATCTCGTAATTATTTTCGGTCTCAAAATGACTTCCCTCAAGCACATAGGGATTTGCCGAATTGTTTTTTACATAGTAAAGGTAATTATAAAATCCTTGTTTCAAGAGAAGGTTGCCATGGTATAGTTTTGTTTCCGGATTATACACCATTCTATTGGCCGCCTGATAATCATAATTTGTTAATGCACCTGCGATATAGATATCGCCCTGGACTGTAGGGGAAGCCAAAAGATTAAATTGTACATTGACATAATCTCCGGTTATATTTCCATCGCCCGTTTCTGCGTTGCTAATCACAAATTGACCATTGATATCCTCAATCTGGCTATAAGCCTCCTGCCCCCGTCCTTTATCTACAAACAAGCTGGCAGTGACCTTATTGGGTTCAAGGTTAATCTTGGCAACATTCTGACCAAGGAAGTTCACCGTACGAAGGTCAAAGAACCGGTATTCGGCGATGCCATGAAAGTTATTAGCCAAATCGAAATGTCTGTATTCCAAATTTTGGAGGGTTACGCTTATAAAAGTCGGTTTCAGGTTAACAATGGCATTGTCCCATCGCTGGTTTTGTCTTACTACTACTTTTACCTCCTCCATCGGGTTGATAATATTAAACTTTCCATAGTTGATATTAAATTCGAGTTGCTGATGGGAACGCAACAAGCCAACACTGCTCGAATTGGTAATCTTGGGATCTATGATGACGCTTTGCTCATAAATCATAAAGCGTTTGCTTAAAATTAAGTCATTTTTATCCCGTCCCCTATATACAATTAAAAGATAATTCCCGGAGATTTTTACCCGGGGTAAGTCGAACGTATAGTGCACATAGGGTGTACGGGTGTTAAAGGAAATTTCGTTATCAAGAATGGGGAATTCATTAAAGTCATACATATATTCGATATTATTCAGCGTCGATTTTGTCCAGTTGGCGTTGCAATGGATTATCTGAACATAGTATTCTTCATAAGCCGTCGTAAGATCATCGAATACCAGCCGCAAGGGTATCAACTGTTCTATAGGTGACACGGCAGGTTGAATCATGTCATTGACTGTTCTAAGGTTGGGGTATAAAAGCACCGTGTGAATATTGGGCTCATAGGTTTGATCCTGGTACAAAAGCGGTTTGGCGGAAGCTGCCGTAGCCGTTGTATTGGGCTGTAGCGGCACGCAGGCATGGTACAGCATCAGCAGCACGACACTGATGAAGAACCCTGAAAAATGCAGGCCGTGCCTGAACATAAAATTGCTTAATTTTTTCTTTGGTAAGTTCATTGCTTAAAAACTAATATTTCAGGTGGCAATACAGGCCAATATAATATTTTAAATTTATTTGATAGCAGTTGATAGATAAGATAAACTAAAATGAAGGTTCATTCTTATATATTTACCGTTAAAAGTTTCCATTATTCCAACTATTGATGATAAATGGGTGTCATTAGCTATATGATCATATTTGTTAACCGCAAATTAACAGTCCATGTCTGAGCAGGAACTGATCGAAGGCTGTTGCCGTGGTAACAGAAAGGTACAGCAAGCATTATACGACCGGTATTGCGGTAAAATGTATGTGGTGTGCCTTAGGTATGCCAACGGAAAACAAGAAGCTGAGGACATTTTGCAGGAGGCATTTATAAAAGTTTTCGATCATATCAAAAATTTTAGGAAAGAGTCTATGTTAGGCACCTGGATTAGAAGAATCGTGATCAATACCGCCTTGAACCATAAAAGGAACAAACTTTACCTTTATCCTATGGTCGATATCGACCATATGCACAATGCAGCAGGTGAGGAGTTTATCATTTCAAATTATCATTTCCAGGATCTTATCAAGTTGGTTCAGTCATTACCTGAAGGCTGTCGGGTGATATTCAATTTGTTTGCCATAGAGGGCTTTCCACATAAGGAAATCGCCCAAATGATCGGGATAAGTGAAGGAACGAGCAAATCGCAATATGCAAGAGCACGATTGCTATTACAACGAAAGCTGGTAGCGATAGATAGTAATCGTTTTGAACCAGGAGTTAAAAAAATAAAGTAGTTGGTATACATGTTTATCGACCTTAAAGGAAATAAAAGTGAATAATTTAGATAATAGTGAACGATCAGAATGGGATGAAAACTGGAAAGATGTTTTTGAGGAAGCATCTGTAAAACCTTCTTCTAAGGTCTGGAATAAAATTGATGGTGTACTTGCCAATCGGGAGTCCGGGTTATACAAAAAGCGCGCTTTTTTCTATAAGTCCCTGGCAGCTGCCTCCGTTGCATTGCTATTGTTAACAGGTGCCCTAAGTTATTATTTCATCGACCAGTCTTTTTCAAATCAAATGGTTGGTAAAGAGCCGAATGGTAGCAGCGATCTTTCGTCTCAGGAAATGGCACAGAAGCAGGTGCCTGTACTCCCTGATAAGCCGGTAGAACGAGCGATAATACCAGCCGACAGTACCTATGATGGAGAAGCAAGTTCCATATACGCGCTTGAGGATGGCCTGGATAATAGACCATCCGAGGCTTTGAAGTTGCCGGAAGCAGCTTCCGCGAAAATAGAAGAAAGCGTAGAGAATAAAGGCGGCAATAACATTTTATCCGATGATGGAAGGGAACAGCTGGCAGATTTTCAAAAGTTGGAAGTTTTGTCAGAAAACAAGGAAACTTTCGTGATGCAAAGCCAAGATAAAGCAAAGCCAACAGATAACGATGATGCCGTATTAGAAAAATCTGGGTCGGGTTTTATAATAGATAACATTGGTCGCGGAGAGGTCGCTCCGTTAGATATTCGGGATGCATTAGCAAATATTATAAATGATAACCCTGGTGAAAAGGGAGACATCGGAAAAGAAAATAGGAATATATCAAAGGAAATGGGAAGCGTAAACCTGCTTGTGCAGTCCATTGAGGCGATCGATTTCGACCTCAAATTGGCTGCACCAGACTGGGAAGCTTACCGTATGTACCACGTGCCAGTCGTACCAGCGAAAAAAAGGGAGGAGAACGATGCTGCGAAGACTGTGCTTTTCGCGGGCTTAAATTTTGGCCCGGGTTATTTTGACCCAAATATAAAGGCTAACAGTACCTCGAATTTTGCTAATGCAAACTTTTCCAGTGAGGATGCTGCGTGGCTTTCAAACACACAGAGCCAGGAAAGCGACATGACCTCGGGATCATCATTTGCCTTTGGTTTTGATATTGGTCTGCGTGTGAAAGAGAGATGGGTCATCGAATCAGGTTTACAATACCTTGTGAATAATTCGGGAGCTACATCTAACGTAATTGTCGAAGATCAGTCGCTAAACCAAAAAGCATTATACGTAACGACGTTAAATTTGGCAGATTTTTCTAATTCTACAATTACACCGTCTTCACCTATTTCTTTAAATAATAATTTTCAGTTTGCATCTATACCTTTGAAGGTTGGCTATATCGTTTTGAATAAGAAATTGAGCATCATGGTATCTTCAGGTGTATCGTCGGAAATTTTTCTAAAAAATGAAGTTACCGACGAAAGTAGCCGATTGGCTTCCGTTACGATAACGCCCGGGGATGAATCGCCATATAACAATGTTTACTTCAATGGCCTGGCTTCAGCGCGATTTTCATATAACTTTTCCCCAAACTACAGTTTCTCGCTGGAGCCAACGTACAGAACAGCCATCAGTTCTTTTTCTAAAGAAGATAGTAACTTTACAAGCACACCTCAAGCTGTTGGTGTCACGGCTGGCCTTAAATTCTTTTTTAGGTAAGAGAGCAGCTGATTTTTCTTCAATTTTTTACGGTGCAAGATGATGGGATCAAATTTTTTAAATATTCCATTTGCTTTCCAACCTCCTAAGGCATAATGGTGTCCATTAAATAACAGTAATTTTTATAGAAACAGACATCCCCTAGACGCTACTGCGATGGCCAAAAAGAAATCAGAAACCAAACAGATCATCATACAAGGCATCATTTTTATTATGTTGCTTTTCGGTGTAAGCTTATTGTTGGAAGGTTGCACGGGTAAAAGTGGTGGAGGGCAAAAGGGGAATGTCGAAGATATGACATTAGAGGAACAGGTTTTGGATAAGCGTGGGGACAAAATTTTAATTGACATACAATCTGTTCATTTGTTTGACAAACTTATAGGAATTGTCAGTGAATCCTCTTCAAACGATATGTGAGGCATAGTCTTTTGATTGGGTTGTGTTAGGCCAGGAGTTTTTATAGGGTAAAATTGACTTAAAAGCATAATATTTATTAGATAAGAAAGAAATGCAAGCCGGGCTAAAAGGCCCGGCTTGCATTTGCTGACTATTTCCTCCTTGGACTGTAGAACTTTTTGGTGTCGAAATGCTTTCTATCATAGAAATTTCCCGATGTGTGGCTCGATTCATAATCAGGTGAAAGAACATCCAATAGTGTCTTTTCATAGTCCCGCGTCACCGAATCTCCATTGTAAGTTGGGATTCTTTTTGCGAGTGACGCATCTAATGTAGAAATTAGCACATGATCATCATCTCTGTCAATTTCCGCCACACCTATTGGTATCAATATGTGCCTGTTATGATCGTTACCGGTATAGTGTTTATCTATATCTACCTCAAGATACCTGACCGTCATAGCATCTCTATCAACAATTAATTCGTCTATAGTGCCTATAGTTTCATCATTTCTACCAATAACTTTCCACCCTCTCACATCAGGATCCTTATCGGCGACCGTGTAATCTTCCATCTCTTTAAGTCTTACCAAGGCGGAATCATACTCCTTTTGAAAATTTTTGGCAAAGCTGGATTCTCTATATTCTTTCTCTTTCTGAAGGTTCTTTTGGCGTTCGATATGTTCTTCCTGAGTTCCTTCCTGAGCACTTTTTATCTGGCTTACCTTCTGCTTATATTCATTATCTATTTTTATTTTCTCCAGTTGTACCCTATAAAGCTCGTCATACTTCATTTTTTCCTCTTTCACTTGCTCTATCTTGTCGTCTACCAGTTGTAATTGTACATCCCGTTCCTGATTAAGCTGCCCAAGATTTCCTTGCAGATTTTCTTGAGCGGTAGACATCTCCTGCTTCAACGAATAAATTTTTTCCTCATAGATCTTATCCTCCCTTTCCTTTCGTTCCTGCAACTGGTTGATCTTTTCCCCGTAGATATCTGCTTTATATTGGTCGTTGTCGTAGATCTCGCTAACCTTTTTCTGGTAAATCTTGTCTTGCTCGTTTCTTTCCTGCTGAAGATTATGTAAAGTTTTTTGAAATTTATCTTCAATTTTTGCCATCTCTCGCTTTAGTTCTTCAGGACTAACACTGCAATTTTCACCGTCAATTATCGATCGATTGGAATAATCATTCCTATTGTTATCTTCTTCTCTGTAGTTTTCCGATTTGTCTTTCATGGTATTACTTGTTTGGTTAATTTAAAAAAATGAGATAAATACAATTAATGGATCATCTAAAAAATATAAGTATTAATCACTACTTCAATAACCGCTATATATGATGGTTTGTTTATGTAAATTGGTATATTAATTTAAACGATATTTTACGTATCTTGTGCATGACTTTCGGTGTAATTTCGCGGGAAAGTGATTTGTTTTTTAAATCCATTTACGGAAAAAACACGTTACTACTTATATTTTTAATTTATTATGGCCAATTTTACCATAATATCATGCTTGTTATTTTTTAATCCGAAACCCCTTACTACATGGTGAATCGATACTTTAAGTTATTCTTGCTTTGCACGCAGATCTTAATGATTCAATGCCTATATGCGCAAAAGGCAAACAAAATAGAAACGCGATATATCCAACAGACGCCTGACTGGGTTTTTCACCCTCATCAAAACAATCGTCTGCATTTAAAAATTAATGTCGACGAGCAGGATAAGACAAATCGACCCATTGGTTCCGAGGATTTACTGGCTGGTGCGCCAGTTGGGCCGGTAGAACCGACTTATCTGGAAGGGAAGGTATTTGTCAAATTTAAGGCTGCAGCTGCCGATCGGGTCAGGGCCTTGTCTGCAAATTCAACAAGAAACGGTGATCCCGCAGGCACATATCGTTCCATGATGGGAAACGTAAATATCAAATCGATCGTGGGATTCTCTCCTGGAAGTAGTTTTAGGAATTCTTCTAATATCTTTAGGGTAACACTTGGCGAAGACATTGCCCTTGAGGATGCATTGAAAATTTTAAATGAACAGCCTGACATAGAGTATGCGGAAAGAGTACCGGTTTACTATCTTCATATTACGCCCAACGACCCTTCTTATTCCAGACAGAATGCACTTAAATTAATTAACGCACCCCAGGCTTTTGATCTGTCCACAACCAGCAACAAGATCAATCTTGCCGTTATTGATGATGCCTTTTTATTCGATCATCCCGATCTAAAAGCAAATGTAGACCGGAGCAAATGTTATGATGTTGCCAATAATGACGATGATACTCGTCCGCCCTCTACAGGAGACAATAAAGCAGGTCCGCAAGATTTTTCACACGGAACACATGTCGGAGGAATTGCAGGGGCTGTTACAAATAATAGTCTTGGAGTTGCCTCGATTAGCTACAACAGGGTGAACTTATTTGGCATCAAGGCCACTAGTGATGATACTGACGATACCAGAACCATCGAGTTTAGCTTTGAGGGTGTCCAAAAAGCAATTGAAAACGGTGCTAAGATAATCAGTATGTCCTTTGGTGGTGCTGGCGTATCTAATGCCTGGCAGGAATTAATCAATGAAGGTACAGCCAATGGTATTATTTTTGTTTCATCCGCGGGAAATGGAAATACGTCAGTCAAAAGTTATCCTGCCGCTTATGATAATGTGATAGCTGTAGCCAACACTGACGAAAGAGACCGGAAAAATGCATCTTCCCATTTTGGCGACTGGGTGGATATTTCCGCTCCGGGGACATCCATTTTAAGCACTGTTGTTGGTGATGATGGTACCTCAGGTGCTTTTGCTTCCTATTCAGGCACTTCCATGTCGGCACCTATGGTTGCTGGACTAATTGCGCTGATGCTGGCAGAGAATCCGGCCTTAACACCTGCTCAAATTTTGAATCTTATCCAAATTACTGCTGACAATATCATAGCTGTTAATGGCGGGTTCGAAGGATTATTAGGCGCTGGAAGAATAAATGCTTACAATGCTATGCTGGCTGTCAAAGGTCTTTCTGGCCAGCCTGTAGCAAGGTTTATTAGTTCTAATGCCGATATCTATACCAACCAGGTCGTCAATTTTTCTTCTCAGTCGCTGGGCAATAATTTAACCTACTCCTGGTCGTTCCCCGGAGGTACACCATCCGCTGCTACTGAAGAATTTGTTCAGGTAAGGTATGCTACGCCTGGTGTTTATAATGTACAACTAAGGGCCACTAACCAAGATGGATCTGATCAGATAATTGCCACATCGTACGTTACGGTGGTAGAACTTCAGGCCTGTGAGATCATAGGTTTTCCACAACCGGGAACACGAAGCTTTTACAGCTTTGTCGACGATGATGGTAAAAGTTTAGGACCAGTGGTCGGCCATAATGTAAATGAGTTTAATAAATACGCCAACGTATATAATGCTCCTGCCGGGTACTTTGTCAGTGGTGGATTATTTGCTATCGGTAAAGTTGTTTCTCCCAACCTCGCTAATGCAAAGATTTCGTTCAAGATATGGGAAAATGACAGTCGAAGCAATCGACCGGGGAAAGCGTTAGCCACGCAGGATGTTTCTTTTGACAAGTTGGTGAGAACAACATTAGCACGGAATAAAAATGACAGGGCTTCTTACACAGAAATTATATTTGAAAATCCTGCCGCAGTGCCTACTAGCGGAAAGTTTTATATGGGCTTTGAGATATATTATAATCAGGGCGACACCTTAGGATTATTTACCAATGATGTAGGTCAGGGGGACGGTCAAACGTCTTTTGCATTTGTTGACGGTGAGTGGATTCCTTTTCAAGCGCTGGAATTTGAAGCCAATATAGAAATGTCACCCATAATTATCGGTGAAGGTTTCTTAAATATTGAACCATTTCAAGCTGAAGCAGGTGCTTGTGCGGGCGGAAGTGTAAATTTTAAAGGTGATGCCATACAAAATGTTACAACTTACGCCTGGAAGTTCCCTGGCGGCCAACCTGCTACGTCTGCAGCGGCTAATCCTTCGGTTCAATATAATACGCCTGGGGAGTATGAAGTCGAACTCATTGTCACTTTGGAAGGATGTGACGTGGCACGCCGGCGATCAGTGCAGACGGTAAAAATTGTCGATTGTACCAAAAATCCTGTGGCAGATTTCACAGCTGATAAGCTTGTGATAGCAGCAGGAGATTCCGTGCAGTTCATTAACCAGTCTACTAACGAGACCGGATATTCCTGGATATTTGAAGGCGGCGAACCCTCTACTGCAAGTATAGAAAATCCAGTTGTTCGCTACGACTCACCAGGGGCTTATGAGGTAAGGCTCGAAGTACAAAACCCTTTGGCGCAGGCTAATCAAACGGTAAAAGAAAATTTTATTACCGTGATAGCGGCAGATGCGTGTGATTTTGCACTGGATTATGCGCTTAACGATCCTTTTCCCGGCGACCCTATTCTTTACGTATCGCCTGATGGGTACGTGACGGGTACAAATGGTACGGGAGATTTGGCTAAGGCGGAGTATTTTGGCGAAGGTGGGTCCTCCCGCGAACTAGACAGTTTGTATGTATTCTTTGGTGTGGCCATGACAAACGATGATCAGTCTACTGTCGACATTGCTATTTTTGACGATAACGGCGTAAATGGTAAGCCGGGTGATATTATTGCCACCAAAACGCTTAAAATTATTGATATTAAAAATAATATCGATAATAACAGACTGACGAAAGTCGTATTTGATGAACCTGTTATTATTGAAGGGCCATTTTATGCAGGTGTATTGTTGGATTTGCAAAATACAACGGATACTGTGGCGATTGTTTCTTCTACCGATGACGATATTGCCGAGGGTACCTCCTGGGAGCAATTGGCTACAGGTACCTGGGTAGCAAGTAGCGAACGTTGGTCATCTCAAAACGGCACGAACCCATTAGATATTTCCCTGTACATCAGCGTATACTTTAACCCGATATCTAAGATTCCTTTTGCTAGCTTTTCTGTCGATAAAGATACGGTCAATCTTGGCGCTACATTGGAAATCGACGCTTCGAGTGCAAAAGGGTATACGAGCTTTAGTTGGCAGGTGACACCTGAGATTGCTGTAGATGACAATCTATTAAGGCAAGATATTTTATTTACCCATCCAGGTAATTATACAATCACCTTTACAGCAACCAATGATTGTAGCAGGACCAGTACCTATACAAGGAATATTTTCGTGCGAAGTGAGCGTGTAACAGGTGTAGAAGACAAAATTTTTGAAAATGAAGTTTTGCAATATCCAAACCCTTTTGGAGATCAGACGACAATAGCGTATTTTCTACAAAAGCCTGCGATGGTTATGCTAGAGATTTATAACGGCTTTGGGCAAATGGTAAATACCCTGGTGAAGGAAAATAAACAGCCAGGGAAGCATTTCGTTGTGTTTGATGCATCAAATCTTGCCTCGGGCATGTATATCTACAGATTACGAATCGGAGATGGTACTGTTCATACAGGAAGGTTAATAAGAAGAGATGACTAGGAAATAAAACAATCTTTATTTAGTGATCTACGTACAACCGTAGGTAATCGATCTGGAATCAAACCAATAAATGAGTAAGCATGGCAACAATTAGATTAGGAGATGAAGCTCCGAACTTTACAGCACAATCGACAGAAGGTGAAATAAATTTTCATGAGTGGATAGGAGATGGTTGGGCGATTTTATTTTCTCATCCTGCAGATTATACTCCTGTTTGTACAACCGAATTAGGTACAGTGGCAAGATATAAATCGGAGTTTGATAAAAGAAATGTGAAAGTCTTAGCACTTAGTGTAGATGGCCTTGAATCGCATAAGGGATGGGTGAAGGACATTAACGAAACACAGGGAGCAACTGTGAACTTCCCTATATTGGCCGATGAGGATAAAAAGGTTTCTTACCTGTATGATATGATCCATCCTAACGCCAGCGACAAACTTACCGTAAGGTCGGTCTATATCATTGGGCCTGATAAAAAGGTGAAGCTAATCATCGTCTATCCTGCGTCGACAGGAAGGAACTTCGATGAGCTTTTGCGGGTAATAGATTCCCTACAACTTACAGCTTATCATAAAGTCGCTACACCTGCCAACTGGAACCAGGGTGAAGACTGCGTCATTGTTCCCTCTGTTTCCAACGAACAAGCAGCAAAGGATTTTCCAAAAGGATTTAAGGAAGTTAAGCCGTACCTAAGGATGACGCCGCAGCCTAATATTTAGAAGACGTAGACTAGAAAAGCAGCTGCCCGTAGGTAGCTGCTTTTTTAGTTTTATCCTATCATGGATATCAACATTTTAGTTTTGATGATTTTTACTCCAATGGCACCATTATGGTAAAAGTTCCGAAGGAAAAGATATTGATGAATTATGGGAATGGATCAATTAAAACTTGTCCATTAGCTCGTACGAGTTAATCCTTACATTCCCGACAGTCCATCTAATTCTTCCGCAGATAATTTGATTAAACATATTCGGGGAAATTTTCCAGCTACATAGGTCTTGCATAAAATAGCCAGGCCACCATCTGATGTTTCAGTAAGCGAGGCTATCTCATAAGGATTTTTATCGCCCCAGTATCGGTTTCCGACCATTTTTCCTGTAATAGCTTCATAAACATATAGGACTACCTGATTGCTCTTGGTCGATGTAGCATACAACATCAGGCTTTTGCCTGCTTTTAGGTTTTGTTTGATGATTACTTTTGCGTTAGTCAAAAGTTCAGGAAACTGAACCCCCACAATATTCCCGCTGAATTCGACCGCTGTAGGGTTTACATCTACCAGCGGCAAAAGAAAATTATCATTAAAACTATACCTTGACAGCGCCATTTTGTTGTCCGAAATGGTCGATGCTCCGCTGATAGCACCTTTATCTTGATATCCATTAATGACGCCTGTCTGCTCTCCATTATTGATATTAACAAAGGTCATAGAAAACAGATAATTGTTATACCCATTAAAGAAGAAGTGTGTTGCGCGGTTGTTGTCACCAAGATAACCTGTCAAAAACGGCAGTCTTTTACCAATGCGCGTGAGATGAGCAATCAAAGGCTCTTCTACATCCTCATAGATAGGATATTCGTTCTTCCACAGGATATTCAAATTGGGCTGTATTTTATACAGATTTGTGTTGCGTAAAATCCTGTCATAACTTTGGATAAGAAAGCCGCCGTCAGGGGTAAGAGATGCTGCCAGCGGGTATAAAATGTCACCAAAGGTCTGAGCGACTTCCAGCGCCTGTGTTTCTTCATTAAGTCGCATCAGGTAAGTCTGCAAGGAGATCTCATCCATACAAAACAAATGTATGCTCCCGTTTATAAGGTATAACCCCGGTAGTGGATTTACAAAAGGTGCCGGCACTTTGATTTCGTAGCTTACATTCCCCAGCGCATCCACCTTCAGTAGGTAGGTACTCCATTTTTCCGTCGACGAAAGTATTAAGAAGCCGCTGTCGGGAGTTTGAATGATGTCCAGGGGGTCATAGATAAAAGTAAAACTTTCATCGTTATAGATCTTACTAAAACTGCTTTCTGGCACTACATCGTTATCGCCAATATCGCAGGATACAAAAAGTAGCGCTGCCATTATAAGGCAGAAAAAGGCGTGGATATTATTTCGAAGCTTTATCATCAGTATCTTTTAAACTAAGTTAATTGGCTATAATCTCTACTGCTGCAGGTGTACACCGAGGTTTATTTACTTGTATTTTTGTATTTCAAAGTGAATAAACACCCTAGCGATATTTCTATGTTCCTAAGAGACATATTGTCGAAAGTATCATATACGCCATATAGGGACCGACTGTCGCTATATCTGTTATTTTGATCTACAATTTGATTGAGGCCATATTTATAAATACAGCCAAGTGTAATAGTGATTACACCAAGATCGGAGCTTCCTTCCATCAAAGAAGAAACCTGGCCAATATCATACCTTATGCCACCTCCCGCTAATAGTCCTGTGTTAGATTTGATAAAAGCTTTCTCTAAACCGATGGTTTGTTCATCGGTAGCAACCACAGGTATATCGCCCGTAGCATTATCCGAGCGGTTTGACTGCACAGTTTTGTTAGCCGACTGGAGAGAACCATAATATGCTCCACCTTCTACATAAGGTCTAAAGCTACCGTTTAGAAAGTGGTATTTTACACTCAGGGGGATTTCTATATATTGCAACACGTGCCGATGAGTAAAGTCCAAGGTAGTATTATTACTTGGCTCTTCTGCATTTGTCCATCCGTAGGCAGTTTGGTATTGGAAATTTTGATTTATAAAAAGAGGTGCTACACTTAGTGTGATATTTCTGTTTAAGGCAAAGGCAGCGATAAATCCGAGCTGAATGCCGGGTTTGTTCTTCCTGGCATAGTCCTTTTCATAGGTGGTTTCCGCACCTCCAATGTTTTCAAATAAATTATAGCTTTCGCCTGCGTCCACCGTTGTAAAATTGATGCCCGTTTTAAAACCGAGCTGAACCTGCGGAAGCTGTTTTTTACTCGCTGAGTTCTTGCTCTTGGCATTCTGATACGATTTAGCAGACTTTTGTGCCAATGCAGTATGCTGCAATTGCATCATCAGCAAAAACATCAATCCTCCAATATAAAACGAGGTTCGCGCATCTGCCCTACTCTTCTGTGTGGGACCTGAATATTTTGTCATTGTAAAATAGTGATTACGATGGATCAACAAATAAGCTTATGGTAAGCCCGATATTTCATTTAAAAAAATTAGCCTCGGCATAAAATTCTCTATTTCCTGTTACTTATTATTTAAATAATGGCAGGTTAACAGTTTTATGTAACTTTTTACGAAACTATGCGGCGAATTGTATGGATGAAAGAACTGATATCTGGCGTCTATTTGTCGCCTGCTGCGGCTACGGCTATTGAACGTATTTTGGTAGGAAACAACATAGATCCTGCTACCATTCCAAAAGTGCTGGCAACAAGGGCTGGCAACATGCTTGGAATGTCAAAAGCTAAATATTCAAAAAGTATCCAAAAAGCCATCCCTCCGACCATGGAAAATATTGCTCCCCAGCTGCTCGCTCTTTTCCAATATAATCCGGCCACCAGAGGAACAAATAAAGAGACCAGGCTAAAGATGGATGAACCTGCCACCAATTCATAGATATTAGAACTTAACGAGGCCATTATAGCGGAGAATATCGCTACTACAACGACTGACGCACGTAATAGAAGCAGGAAATACTTTTCTGGTATCGGTTCTTTGGACAGGGGCTTTACCAGATTTTCAGCCAGAATGGTGGCGGGTGCCAGTATTGCTCCGCTCGTAGTACTTAGAATGGCAGAAAGCAACGCGCCAAAAAATAAGATTTGCACAAACAAATTGGTATGAATTAACACGACCTGCGGAATGATGGTTTGTTCATCACTATCCAATAATTCAGGATACAGGATCTTAGCACATAGCCCGATTAACAAGGGTAAGAATGCAATGGTAAGATACATCAGAGAAGATAAGTACGATGCTTTCACAGCAATATTTTCCGTTCTTGAAGCCATCACTCGCTGAAACACATCCTGCTGTGGGATGGAGCCAAGACCAATTGTAATCCAGGCAGCAAAATAATACAATATAGCCGTAGGATCGGGATCTGGAAGGAACTTAAAAAAACCATCGGGTGCCTGGTCGATCACGTAGGATAACCCTCCTGCATCAGAGACCATTGTCACAGCCAAGATGATGAGCCCTGCAATAATAATGATAGTCTGCACAAAATCAGTGATAGATATGGCCCACATTCCTCCGACAACCGTGTATAATGTGACTACAACAGCGCTGATAAGAATGCCTGAGAAAATAGAAATACCCGAAAGGACATTCATCATGATACCTAGCGCCACCAGTTGGGCTGCAATCCATCCAAAATAGGAGGGTATCATAAACAGGCTGGAAGTAATCTCTGTTTTCTTATCATACTTAATCCGGTAGAAGTCGCCAAAAGTGAGGATGTTCATTCTGTAAAGTGGCCGGGCAAAGAAAATACCCACCAGCAAAAGACATAGTGCTGCACCGAAGGGATCCTCGATTACGCCGTATAACCCATGTTTGATAAATTCGGAAGAGGCTCCCAACACTGTTTCCGATCCAAACCAGGTGGCAAATAGGGCGGAGGCGCTGATTATCAGAGGCAGGCGGCGACCTGCCAGAATAAAATCTTTCGAATCTTTAACATACCTGGATGCCAATAGCCCTACAACCAGGGTAATCAGCAGGTACACAACTACAGATATTAGTAACAATTATTGTAGGTTAGAAATAAAATAAGGGTGAAATAAAGTAAAAAAAACTTATTATCATGAAGATTTATGATAATAAAAGACTTCTGTTCTAAAATAATATGCGTTACACATGGGGCGAAAAGTCTACGCTAAGCAAGCGCTGCGTAGAGAATATTTTAATTATCGTGGAAAATAAGAATAGGAAGGTCTATTTTCCGCATCAATTTTTTAGTCATGCTTGGATTAGTTAGGCGCTCCAGAAAATTTCGCTGATGGGTAAGTACCGCCAGCAAGTGAATGTCCTGGCGGCTTGCGTAGTTGTCAATGCCTTCTTCAAAGTTTTTCTCGTGAATCACCTGGAAGGTTATGTTTTTTTCTATTCCAGCATTCTTTACTGTATTTTGCAGTTGTTGCATCTTATGGCCAGCACTCTCGTCATGCACAGAGGATAGATGTACACAATGAATTGACACGGAAGATTCCTTGAAAATGGAAACTAATTTCGTCATCGCCTCCCGATCAAAGGACGTAAAATCCGTGCAATACAAGACATTTTCTGGTCTTGTCCAGTTTTCGCCTGTGGGCATTGTAAGAACAGGAAACCTCGCGTCTGAAATAATCTTACTCGTTACGCTCCCAAATATAGCTTCGCCCAGGCCCCCAGCACCTCGTTTACCCATTATAATAATATCCGGTACATACTGAGTGCTAAAATCAAGGATCTGATGGTGAGGAGGTCCCCATAGGAAAGTAGACCGAATTCTGCCAGAATACCCGGCCTTTATCGCGGTTTTTGCAAGGTTATTTTCCAGATCAGCTAGCATATGCCTGGTATTCTCCTCGTTGCCATGTAAAATTTCCTCACTGATTCTTTGTGATGGATCTACACCCGTAAGGGGTGGGCCTGGAGCCGAAACCAACAGATCGGTAAAGCAATGAATCAACATGACCTCTGACGCACCTTGATGCATTAATGCGAGGGCATATCTGCAGGCCGCAACCGATGCTTCGGAGAAATCGACAGGAACAAGTATCTTATGCATATGGCTTCCTTTACTTTTATATCATGATAAAGATATAATGCATCTGGAAAAGGATTGTTTATTAGCATGGCGGATAAAATATCTTGGGGAGAAAAATGAGCGGGCCCACCTCGGAAGAATAATTGATGAGATGAGTACTGCCGCGGTTGCCATACCTTTTACTTTTCCTGCCAGGTCATTATATTCTGGTTAAACCAGGTCTAACAGAAACTCAAAATGGCAGTATTTAGTGCCCCAAAAATCAACCCGAGCCCGATGACAAAGCGTAGTAAACACCGTTCCATCCTCTACATATGTAAAATATATCCTGCAACCATGAAAAAGAAACCTATGACCAGATCAAGGCGGGTGTTATATTCTTCGTATGCCAGCAAATTTGATACTTGCCAGTCATACGAAAAGCTGGCAACTCATTGCTTAACGGAAAATCCTCTTATTTCGAACTTATTGTTGAGCCTATTGGCGGTTTAAGCAGCGTATTTGTATTACTTTTTGTCAGA
>LXQK01000255.1:6139-50752 GCA_001683905.1 Marivirga sp. ANT-B6 | reverse complement strand
ACACGCAATATTTATTTTTGAAGTATGCTGAAAAGTGTATAATGGCGCAATAAGCTATAATTTCCGGCAATTACTTTATAAAGGGAGTACCTTACACTTGTATAGTATACAATCTTTAAGTAGTAATAATTTGAAGCATGATTTAAGTTGGCATAGTTGAACTATTTTTTATGCCTGGTAATTTCTACTTTTAGTAAATTTATTTTTACGATGAAAAAATTTCTGTATGGATCAGGGTTTTTAACAACAGGCTTAGCTCTTGATTTAGCAAATAACAGGGTTAAAGGTGAAATTGATGTAGAAAGAAAGCATCATATTCAGCAAAGTTGGGCGGCTGTACAACAGATTGTACGAAAAGGAAAGATAGCTTACGGCATCAATACTGGGTTTGGCCCGTTGTGCACCACCATCATCTCTGAAGAAGACACTAAGAAGTTGCAATATAATATTTTACGCAGCCATAGCGTCGGTGTAGGCGACCCCGTTCCTCTAGAGGTGGCCCAGCTAATGATGGTGGTAAAAGTGCACGCACTAGCCCTAGGGTATTCTGGGATATCGATGGCTGTTTTAGAAAGAATTATATGGCATATTGAAAATAAAATTACGCCACTTGTTCCTTGTCAGGGTTCTTTAGGGGCCAGCGGCGATTTGGCGCCACTGGCACATCTTTTCCTTCCGTTGATAGGTTTAGGGTACCTCTGGGATGAAGGGAAATTTTCAGATGCAGGATCTGTCCTTCAGAAATATGGCCTTCTCCCATTGGAGCTCGGCGCAAAGGAGGGGCTGGCACTCATCAATGGTACCCAGTTTATCGTAGCCTATGCTGTTAAAGCCGTGGAAAGGCTGTTGAACTGTATGGAAGTAGCAGACTTGACAGGTGCTATGAGCCTGGAGGGTGTGTTAGGCTCTGCAAGTCCTTTTGAAGACAGTCTGCACCAAATAAGGCCATTTACAGGCTCAGTGCATGTGGCGCACAGATTAAAGATGCTTTTGGCAGACTCAGAAATGGTAGCTTCTCACGCTAACTGCGAGCGGGTACAGGACCCATATTCCATCAGGTGCATGCCGCAGGTACATGGCGCTTCAAGAAATGCCTGGCTACATCTCAAAGAATTGGTGCATACGGAACTCAATGCTGTTACCGACAATCCTATTATTTTTAATGAACAAAAAGTAATTAGCGGTGGAAACTTTCATGGACAATTACTTGCTCTACCACTGGATTATAGTACCATAGCGGCTAGTGAGTTGGGGAATATATCCGACCGACGAACCTACCTGTTGCTTGAGGGAAAAGTAGAGGGGTTGCCTCGTTTATTAATGCGTAATACAGGCATTAATTCTGGTTTCATGATCCCCCAGTACACCTCAGCAGCGCTGGCCAGTGAAAATAAAGGCCTTTGCTTCCCCGCCAGCGCTGACAGTATACCCACCTCACTAGGGCAGGAAGACCACGTAAGCATGGGATCGGTCAGTGGAAGAAAGGTAAATCAGGTGCTGGACAACCTGGAGAATATTCTCGCAGTAGAGTTGCTTTGTGCCGCTCAGGCGTTCGATTACCGAAAGCCGTTGAAATCAGGAAAAATATTAGATGCTTGCCACACGTTGATTCGAAGCAGAATAGATCATGCCGAAGAAGATAGAGTATTTTCTGATGACATAAAAGTAGCACGGGAGTTGATTGCTGGCGAGAAGTTGGTGAACATAGCCAATGAAACAGCCGATGCAGAAGGAATAGATCTACAAGGCACTTATGCTTTGGCATTTTCTATTTACTAGCTGCCGGCATAAAGATCTACACTGATTTTCAAATGGGATGGCTTTTATTCAGTAGATTTGTAGTTGAACTCAATGATTCTTGCAGGTGTTAGAATCGCAAATAAGGGAAAAATGATACTGATTGGAAATGCTGTAATTAGCGACGACATCAAAGAGAAGTTTTTTGTGTGCAACCTGGAGAAGTGCAAAGGCGCATGTTGCGTGGAAGGGGATCTGGGTGCTCCGCTTGAAGATGAGGAATTGACTCAAATCGTGGAGGCATATGAAGCTGTAAAACCATACCTCACAGCCGAAGGTATTCGAGAGATAGAAAAACAAGGACATTATATAAAAGATTGGGAAGGGGATTTTAGTACACCGACCATTGGGGGAAAAGAATGCGCTTATGCGTTGCGGGATGATCGGGGCATATTGAAGTGTGGTATAGAACAGGCGTATCTAAATGGAAAGACTACCTTTCAAAAACCTATTTCATGTCACCTATACCCGATCCGCCTGACGAAATACGATCATTATGAGGCGCTGAATTACGACCGCTGGTCAATTTGCAGCCCTGCCTGTAGCCTCGGTAAAGAATTAAATGTACCGATCTATAAATTTTTGAAAGGCGCTTTAATTAGAAAGTACGGAGAAGCATGGTATGCCGAGCTCGTCGAAGAGATAGAAGAGTAATCATCATCCGCTTTAGAAATGCCTTAAGATCGTTTTTTTTGTAAATCCATCCATGATTTGTATGACCGAAGTAGCCTCTTCGACAGGGCAGGGGTTGGGCCCTTTGCCCAGAAAGTATTGGACGACCTTTTCTATCATGGGCTGCTGTACATGTCGGGGATGATCAAATTCAGTAATTTCTTCTTTACCGCCAATGGTAACAGTCACCATTTTTCCAAATACCGGGAAAGCTATTT
Organism: Marivirga sp. ANT-B6; assembly: GCA_001683905.1. Classification (GTDB taxonomy): domain Bacteria; phylum Bacteroidota; class Bacteroidia; order Cytophagales; family Cyclobacteriaceae; genus ANT-B6. Next base: position 48,065 of record LXQK01000255.1, on the reverse strand, counting down.
TCCCTTTTGAGCCCATGATTTCACAAACATCAAGTGCTTCTTTTTCAGGCACTGTAAAGCACCATGTACCACTAAATATGATACCACTACCAAACTTTATCTGCCCCGCAACAATGTCGTCGGCAGGGTATAACGCCGCCTGGTTACCTGAAACGCCAGCGAATTGCGTCACACCTCCAAAAAAGTAAAGCATTAAGTCCAGTTGGTGGGGTGCAAGGTCATGGAAAAGCCCACCTCCTGAAATAGTAGGATCTACACGCCAATTTTCTTCTGTAGAGGCTATTATCTTCGACCCTGCAGGTTGCAGCATTTTTAAATTTACAAATCGAACTGCGCCAATAGTACCACCATCTATAAGTTTTTTAATGTGTAAAAACATGGGCTGCGCTCTCCGGTAGTGGGCAATGGAAAGTTTTACGTTATGTTTTTTTGCCGCTGCAACCATACGCAGGCACGCGTTTTCATCGAGCGCCATGGGCTTTTCCACATATGCAGGCTTTCCTGCAGCCACAGCCTCCATGGTATACGCTTCATGATATGATGGTGGCGTGGCAATATAAATCGCATTTACATCGGGATCGTTGATCAAAGCTGTTGCATCTGCATACCATTTTTCCACGTGATGGCGGTGTGCATAATCTTCTGCCTTGGTAGCATCTCTCCTCATTACGGCTATAAGCTTCGACTCTGGCACTTTGTTAAAAGCAGGACCGCTCTTGACTTCTGTTACATCACCACATCCTATTATACCCCAGTTGATCATATTCTTCATTATTTGTAAGTATACCTTGATATCAAGCTACTTATTTTATTAGGACATGATAAAAAAATCCAATCCGCATTTAGCCCAAATTTGAGCGTAAATGACGTATTAAAAAAATATTTTCATTATTTTTTGGATTTACCGTAACCTTTTATACATTTGTAGTGTATTAGATAAGTAGTACACTATAACAATAATAAAATGGTAGAGCTTAATAATGTAGACTTTCGGTATAAGAGGAACAAACCCTTTATTTCAAACCTTAATTTAAGTCTGGCCCCCGGATTTATTTATGGTCTTTTAGGAAAGAACGGGGCAGGTAAATCAACTTTACTAAAGCAGATTGCGGGGTTGTTGTATCCAAACAGTGGTGAGTGCAAAATCTTCGGTTTTCAAACCCAGGATAGAACTCCTCAAATGCTCGAGGATATATATGTGATCCCTGAGGAATTTGACTTACCTGCTATCAATTTGGACAGTTATGCGCGAAGGAATGCCGTCTTCTATTCTAAATTTAATCGCGATCAATTTCGTAAGTATCTTGCTGAATTTGAGTTGGATGCAGATAAAAAGCTATCGACTTTCTCCTATGGGCAGAAAAAAAAGTTTTTGATCGCTTTTGGACTAGCCACCAATGCCCGCATATTGATATTGGATGAGCCTACCAATGGCCTGGACATTCCCTCGAAAAGCCAGTTTAGAAAAATCGTTGCTTCAGCTTTGGATGAGGATAAGATGATGATCATCTCTACCCACCAGGTACGAGACCTTGAAAACCTGATAGATTTTGTGGTCGTGCTTGAAGATGGAAAGATTATTTTCAACAGAAACATTGCCGATATATCTGGTAAAATGGCTTTTGAAGCTAATTTAAAGGGTATTCCTGAAGAAGAAATCATTTATCAGGAGGATATGGCCGGCAGAAAGGCCGGGATAGTTGAAAATCTTTCAGGACAAGATTCACGTGTCGATCTGGAATTGCTCTTCAATGGGGTTGTAAAAAATCCACAAAAAATTAATGCTCACTTTACTAAATAAATAGAAATCATGCATAGTAATTCATTTAGTATCAATAGAATTTATCATTTTATCCTGAGACAGCTTTCGCTCAGTATCTATCCGGCTCTGATAGCGTATGGCGCTATCTTCGGTGTCTTGCTTATTATTTCCTTGCTGACAGCATATTTCGCCAGTGAAGATATCTATAACTTATTTGGATTATACCTTACTGTATTTATGTTGGGAGGGTATATCTTCACGAGTAGAATATTCTCAGAGTTGCACGTTCCGCAACAGAGCTATGCCTACCTGACCTTGCCGGTTTCAACCTCAGAAAAGGTCGTAGGGTCTTGGCTATTGTCCTCTGTGTTTTACGTGGTCGTTTATGCCCTGATGATGCTGGTGTTGAGCCTGATCAGTGGGCTGGTAGCCCAGCGACCGGATTTTATTGCCCATGTTTTTGGTAAAACTTTTCTTATAATCATCGGTGTATACCTGGTGACGCAGACGATTTTCTTTCTTGGCGCAATTTATTTCCGAAAAAATAACTTCCTCAAAACTATACTTGCCATGTTTCTAGTCTTAATTACCATTTCAGCGGTGACAGCACTACTAGGCTGGCTTATCGTTGGGGATATAATGAACCATAACATGAACGAAAACGACTTATCGTTTGAACCTGGAGAAACTGTTCTCGATGTAATTCAAGCTTTGTTCTGGTATGCATTCGGACCATTTATGTTAATTGTTTCATATTTCAGACTAAAAGAAAGGCAGGTATAACATGGAATTTAAAGATAATCAAGCAATATATTTACAAATAGCCAACCGTTTTTTTGAGAATATCCTTCTAAAAAAATGGGATTCGGGTGAAAAAATTCCCTCTATCCGCGATATGGCAGTAGAATTTGAAGTAAACCCAAATACAACTATGAGAACATTCAATTATTTACAGGAAAAAGGGATCATTTTCAACAAACGTGGTATCGGCTATTTTGTAGCAGACGATGGATTTGAAAAAACACTGGACCTTAAAAAGGAACAGTTTACCCAGGAAGAACTTCCGCTTTTTTTCAAGACTATGAACCTTTTAGGATTTTCTATCGAAGACCTAAAACGGTATTATAATAAGTTTAATAAAATATCATAATACTTAAAACCAATACTTATGAAAACCAGTAATAAATTACTTCTAGGCTTTTTAATATTGATTATTGCAACTGTAGCTGTGCTATTGGGAGTGGCAAGATATTACGTCGGTGCAGGAAGAATCGACAGCAGTGGACAGAAAATCTCTGAAAACCGCACCGTGGGATCTTTTACAGGTGTCGATGTGAAAGGCAACATAAAAGTGATACTAACCCAAAGCGAAAGCCCGAACGTAAAAATAACTGCAGACAAAAACTTCCTTTCAGAAATTACAACCGAGGTGAAAGAAAATGTGCTTCACATTTCGGTAAGCAATAATATAAGCAGGAGGGAGAAAATCGAAGCTCACATTTCCACCAATACCATCAGCTCACTTTCGGTAGCAGCGGGTGCCAGGTTGGAATCCGCCGATGCCATACAAGGTAACGAACTGATATTGGAATGTTCCAGCGGCGCAAGCACTGTATTAACCCTCAATTATAGAAAAATAGAGGGAGAATCCTCTTCGGGTGCGGAAATTAAGTTAAAAGGAACAGCAGGATCAGTGGTGTTGGATGCATCGTCCGGTGCCATGATTGATGCTGAAAATCTCGTAGCTCAGGTAGGAGACCTATCAGGTAGTTCAGGCGCCTTAATAAAAGTAAATATAGCCAGTGAGTTAAGTGCAGACATCACCAGTGGCGCTTCTATTCGGTACGCTGGCAGTCCCAATATTAAAAATTTGAATACAGGTTCTGGAGGTACCCTCCAAAAAAAGTAGGGGAGGGTTTGAAAAGTGGCTCTTTTCAAATCCTGCAAAAAACGCTTCAAGCCTATGTGTATATGCAGGGATTGATTATGCATCCTTCAGGAGATGAAAAAAAATTAGCTTCAATAAGCTTTCAGGACAATCTGAACGCGATCAAAAATAACATCAACAGCCCCATTACGGCGCTGTCAAAAGATTAACCACACCAGTAGGTTAGACACAATGCTATGATTTCATACGATGAAGTCATAGCATTTGTGGTTTCAAGTCGATACTGTCTGACGTATACGACTTGCATCAAAGAGAAAATACCGACAGGGGAAATATGGAGAAAATTTTTTCCCTAAAGATGAGTTGGGAATGACGCACCAGATGATCTCCCAGACGGATTTGAGATCGTTGAAAATGAAAGAAGCAGTCTTTCAGGTATTGAAAAAACTCAGTCGCTTTTCTTGTGATTTCATGCCTATTTTTCCAAAAGACATGTTTCGATTCATTTAATCTGATAAATTTGCAAAGATTTTCGAAATTTATATCATGAAAAAAATTCTATTAGCCTCACTATTGATCTTCCAGGCTCAAGTTCTTTTTGCCTGGGGCCAGATAGGGCACCGTATTATTGGCGATATTGCGCAATCCCATTTAAACAAAAAGGCGCAGGTGGCAGTCAATTCGCTCCTCGGTCATGAAACACTCGCCATGAGTAGTACCTGGATGGACTTCGTTCGTGCCGACACTTCCTACGACTACACCCATCCATGGCATTATACCACTATCCCTGAGGGAAAGACCTATGAGGAGGCCGGTACGGTGGAAGAGGGCGATATCATCCAAACTATCAATCGATTGATCAATGAGTTGAAATCCGGCACCCTTGGCACCGAGCAAAAAGTAGTAGCACTCCGTTTTCTTGTTCATTTGGTGGGTGATATTCATCAGCCATTGCATGTAGGCGGAGGGGAAGACAAGGGAGGCAACGACGTGCGCGTTACCTGGTTTGGTGATAAATCCAATCTTCATAAGGTTTGGGACAGCGAAATTATCAATAGTCAGCAGTTAAGTTATACAGAATACGCCGACGCTATCAACCACCCCACCCTCTCCCAAATGCGGGCGTGGCAGGCTGCGTCGGTACTGGACTGGGCCTATGAATCAAAAGACCTCCGTAGCCAGGTCTATACTTTACCTGAAGATGGTCGTCTATCGCACAATTATACCTTTAACAATATAGCTACAGTGGAATTGCGACTGCTACAAGCGGGCGTGAGACTGGCCGGTGTTTTGAATGATATTTTTGGATAAAAGTTACTGGGATTTTCTGGACATCATCTTTAGCGGATTGATTCGTAAGGGGGTTTTTATGGTAATCATAATTACGCCGAGTAAAACAAAGAAGGTGCCTGCCATCTGGCTGATGGTGATGATTTCCCCAAGGAAAATATTCGCCAGAATGATGGTGGAGATGGGTCCCACACTGGCGACGATAGAGGCATTATCTGATCCGATATATCTGATCCCTCCCGAAATGAGGAAGGAGGGCAAAACGGTAGAAATTAAAGCCATTACCAGGGCCAGCATATAAACGGTGGAAGGGAAGTCCCAAATTCTTAAACCGTTGACGGCATAGGCGTGAATGATGACACCTAATGCAGAAAAGCTCATGGCATAGGCTGTAAACCGCAGGGTGCCGACCTGGGGGATCATTCTTCCGCTACCAAATAAATACATGGCATACGTAAAAGCACTGCCAAAAATCAGAAGTGCTCCTTTCACGACATTTTTTTGACCTTGTAGATTGGCATCAAAAGCGAAAACAACAAAGATGCCTATATACGTAAGCACGAGTGCGATGTATTGGTTCCTTTTTATCGACTGCTTATAATAGATGGCCGATATCACCACTACTATGGTAGGGTAGACAAATAAAATCAGCCGCTCGAGTCCTGCTGTAATATATAGCAGGCCTTGAAAATCGAACAAACTGGCCAAATAGTACCCAATAATCCCTAATAAGAATATCTTTCCCCAGCTAGCGCCCGACATGCTTCCAGCATCCTTTTTCTTGCCTGAGACAACGCCTATGATGATAAAAAATGGAAGTGAAAATACCATCCTTAGGGTAAGCAAGGAGATCGGATCGATCGGATGTTGATAGGCAAGTTTGACGAGTATGGCTTTTGTGGAAAAGAATACAGCACCAAAGAAGACCAGGAAAAAACCCACCAAGGTTTTATTTTTCAACATCTTTATTTTGTTGTTGTTCTTTCAAAAAAGGAAAGGGAATATAAAAATTAAACTTGAATTGAAGCACATTGTCTCCACCTTTTCGGGTACCCACTGCAGAAATATTATCCAGATAATCAGTGGCTGTGTTTAAAATTCCCCCCTCAAAGCCGGCACCGAATTGGTTTTTGAAGACGTAAATAAAACCTGCTTTTGTCGGGAAATTGATCGTGATATTGCCATACGACTCGTTGGTGCTACGGGTGCTAAGTTGATCCTGCAATGGCTCGTTGTCTTCGCTTAAGGGGTTGAATCGCATGATTCCAATCCCTTGACTAATATAGACAATCCATTTTTCATTTTTAATAAGATTATACTGCAAGTTGTAGTCAGCCGTAAAGAACCTGGTCCTGAAGTACATATTTGGGGTAATGGTTTTTTCGGACGTATTAAATTGAGGGTAAGGATTCTGCCCATTGATGGTGCCATAGGCAAGATTCATATTGCCATTCCATTTCTCTTTCCTGTTTAACTTTAATCCAAGATGAAATGCAGGGGTATAATTTTCGAACTTACTTTGTAAATCTCCGCGATAGGCATTGGCACTAATACCAGTATACAACCATCGATCAGACTGTTGGGCTTTCAAAGAGCGCACGTGCGTTGATAACAGCGTCATCAAGATGAAACAAAACAGTCTACTATTCATGTGGTTGAAGTTTTCTTGCAAAGTAGCATGACTTCTTAAACAAAAGTAAACGAATAAACTGAATGGAGCTATAAAATGCGAATTGAAGTAAAAAAAATCCGGATGTCCTGCTGGATCTCCGAATTTTTTCCAAGTTTGGAGCTCTATTTTAGCGTAGAAAGGTCGAAAGTATCCATAAATGCCGTAGTGAATTTACCTGATTTGAAGTTTTCATCGTCCATCAGCTTAATATGGAAAGGGATAGTTGTTTTTACGCCCTCAATGACAAACTCCTGCAATGCCCTCTTCATCCTTACAATTACTTCTTCTCTCGACTGGCCTGTTACGATCAGTTTGGCTATCATAGAATCATAGTTTGGAGGAATTGTATATCCTGCATAGACATGGCTATCGATTCGTACGCCATGTCCGCCTGGCAAATGCAAGGTAGTGATTTTGCCCGGGCATGGTCGGAAATTATTGGCCGGGTCTTCTGCATTGATGCGGCATTCCATGGCAAAAAGTGTCGGAAAGTAATTCTTACCCGAAATTTCTATACCAGCGGCAACTTTAATTTGTTCTTTGATCAGGTCAAAATTGGTAACTTCTTCTGTAATAGGATGTTCCACCTGAATACGGGTGTTCATTTCCATAAAATAGAAATTGCCGTGTTTATCCACGAGGAATTCGATGGTTCCCGCACCCTCGTAGGCGATGGCTTCAGCACCTTTAATGGCTGCTGCTCCCATCTTCTCCCGCAATGCATCGTCTACAATAGGTGACGGTGTCTCTTCTACCAGTTTTTGATGCCTTCTTTGGATAGAGCAGTCTCTTTCTGAAAGATGACATGCCCTGCCGTTCTTATCTCCTACTATCTGGATTTCAATATGCCTGGGTTCCTCTACAAATTTTTCAAGGTATAAGGCATCGTTACCAAAGGCGGCACCCGATTCTTGCTTCGCGTCGTTCCAGGCCTTGGCAAATTCGCCATCATTTTTTACAATGCGCATGCCCCGGCCTCCACCACCTGCCGTGGCTTTTAAAATAACCGGATAGCCCACTTTCTTGGCAATTTTCATTCCTTCCTGTATGGTATCAATCAGCCCATCGGAGCCGGGTATTGTAGGCACCCCGGCCTTCTTCATCGTGTCTTTTGCTGTAGCCTTGTCTCCCATCCGGTTGATCATATCAGGGCTGGCACCAATAAATTTGATGTTATACTCTTCACAAATCCGGGAAAACTCCGCGTTTTCAGACAAGAAGCCATAACCCGGATGGATAGCATCCGCATTGGTTATTTCGGCTGCAGCAATCAAATTCTGTATACTTAAATATGAATTTTTGCTAGGAGCAGGTCCGATACAAACAGCTTCGTCGGCAAACCTTACGTGTAAACTTTCTTTATCAGCAGTGGAATATACCGCCACGGTCTTGATACCCATCTCTCTACAGGTACGTATAATCCTTAATGCTATCTCTCCTCTGTTAGCGACTAGTATTTTTTTAAACATTTTAAGATAGAATTTTTATTATAGAATTATTGAACGGGAAACACTCGGTCGACATAATTGACCGAGTTACTATTCATTCTAAATTATGAGGGATCTACTAAAAATAAAGGCTGATCATACTCAACAGGCGTGGCATTGTCTACCAGCACTTTAACCAATGTGCCTGATATTTCAGACTCAATTTCATTAAACAATTTCATGGCTTCTATTATACAGACTGTCTGGCCTGCGGTAATTTTATCGCCTATATTCGCAAAAGATGGCGATTCAGGATTTGCAGAGCGGTAAAATGTGCCGATCATAGGCGAAGTAATGGTTTTATACCTGGTTTCGTCACCACCGGAAGTTGATGCCGCAGGTTTTTCTTTGCTTTCTTCTGCCTGAACGCTTTTGGAACTCGCAGGTTCTGGTGCAGGTGCTGTACTTTTTGGAGCTTCTATAAATTTAGTTTTTACCTGTGAGTTTTTCTTTACTTTAATCTTAAACTCTTCAGTTTCAATGTTTACTTCATCTAATCCTGACTTTGAAATAAAATCTATAAGTTCTTGTATTTCCTTTGCTTTCATGCAACAATTATTTTAATAGGTATAAAATCTTTTTAACCCTGCACCATTCATTTGCCATCGGTAAGGAGGCGAGACGAATTTTTCGCCACGAATGGTTTCTAATATTATTTTACCCTTTCAGCATATGAGTTTGTTCGGGTATCAACTTTTATTTTTTCATCCTGATTGATAAAAAGCGGCACCTGAATAATCGCGCCCGTTTCTAATGTTGCAGGTTTCGATGCATTGGTGGCGGTATCTCCTTTAATGCCCGGCTCAGTATAAGTGATGGTCAATTCCACAAAGGGAGGTAATTCGCAGGTTAATACCGTCTCAGTTTCAGCGTGATAAACAACGTCTACTGCTTGCCCTTCTTTCAAATACTGAGGACCATCTATTAATTTATCTTCTATCGAAATCTGCTCAAAGGTACTGCTATCCATAAAATGATAGCCTAGATCATCTTTATAGATAAATTGATGCGGTCTTCTTTCAATCCTGGCCGTGGTGACTTTTACGCCCGCATTGAAAGTGTTGTCGATGACTTTTCCGGTAGATAGGTTTTTCAGCTTCGTGCGAACAAAAGCAGGCCCTTTGCCTGGTTTTACATGTTGAAATTCCACAATGGTATACAGGCCATGGTTATACTCTATACAAAGACCGTTTTTAAAATCAGCAGTAGATGCCATGCAATATTATGTTAAGCGGTAAATATAAACTTTAATATAAAATGATAAAATTCACCTCGCAAACGAAGGGCAAATAGAAATATTAACAAAAAAATTTAATAACTTTAAGCAAATCTAAAATTAAAGCAGAAGAAATTAAAGCATAAAAGAAATTAAGAATCATCTTTACACTTACACCTTACTGCCATCATACCCCCAGGTCACATATATGGCACCCCATGTAAATCCACCTCCAAATGCTGCCAAAATAAGATTATCACCTTTTCTTAGTTGCGACTCATATTCCCAAAGGCAAAGTGGTATAGTGCCACTGGTTGTATTGCCATACTTATGGATATTAAGCATCACTTTTTCATTACCAACCCCCATGCGTTGCGCAGTAGCATCTATTATCCTTTTGTTGGCCTGATGGGGCACAAGCCATGCAATATCTTCGGCAACAAGGTTGTTTCTTTCCATAATCTTGGCAGAAACTTCAGCCATATTTGTCACCGCAAATTTAAATACGGCAGCACCTTCCTGGTAAACAAAATGTTCTTTGGCTAATAGTGTTTCCTGAGATGCCGGGCGTCGGCTACCGCCAGCTTTCATATGAAGGTGAGCAGCACCAGATCCGTTGGTCCTCAACAGCGTATCTTTGATACCTATATCTTCTGTAGTGGGTTCCAATAACACGGCTCCGCCGCCATCGCCGAAGATGATACAGGTTGTTCTGTCGGTATAATCGATAATGGAAGACATTTTATCGGCGCCTACGACAATCACTTTCTTGTGTTTACCTGTTTCAATGTACTGGGAGGCCGTAGTCAGGGCAAAGAGAAACCCTGAGCATGCCGCTTGTAAATCAAAACTAAAAGCATTGATAGCGCCTACTGCGTCGGAGATGATGTTGGCTGTAGCCGGAAAAAGCATATCAGGCGTAGTGGTCGCGCAGATGATCAGATCAATTTCTGCTGCAGTAGTGCCTGTTTTTTTCAATAAGCCTTTTACTGCTTCGATACCTAATACGGATGTACCTTTGTCTTTCCCTTTTAGAATCCGACGTTCTTTTATGCCCGTCCGCGACATGATCCATTCATCATTGGTATCTACCAGAGTAGCAAGTTCTTCGTTGGTAAGAATATAATCTGGAACGTAGCCCTGAACTCCCGTAATCGATGCTTTAATTTTATTCATTCATTGTTTTTTTTAAAACATGGTGCACTAAGGTAGAACAAATTTCACTAAACACCCTGTCTAATAAATGAAAACCCCGGCTTTATCAACAATACCAATAAAAAATGGTAATCGGATGAATAAAACCAGGGTTATAAAACTATACTAATACGTCTTTTTCGATAACTACTTTGCCTTTCCAATATAATTTTCCTTCAAGCCAATAAGCTCTGTGCGGTAAATGAAGTTCACCAGTGGTAGGGCAAACTGCCATATCGATTGTGCTGGATTTATAGTGAGTTCTTCTTTTATCTCTTCTGGACTTGGAAGTTTTTCGTTTAGGATGAGCCATTTTTATAAATTTTAATTGTTATTGTTTAAGTTTTTTAATTTACTCCAGATTGGATCTATATCTTCATCAGGCTTTTCATCTTCATCGGCTTCGTCTCCCTGATCTGATGAATATACCAGTTTTAAATTAGTGTCATCAGACGCATCTTCCTCCTCAAATCTCGGATGAAGCTTTTTCATTGGGACAGCAACAACAATGAATTCATAGATGTATTGCGCAACATTAATCCGCTGTGTATTCTTCGTTATGATTACAATATCATCGTCGAGCGCTACTTCCACTTCACCAAATTTAAAGATGATGTTCTCATTCACGCTTATAGGGTAATCAAACTCTTCGAGGCTTCTGTCACAGATCAGCTCAACACTACCTTCTATTTGGAAGTTCATATTGATCATCGTCTCCGATTTATTCATCAGTACCTTCACTTTTGCATTCCCTTTTTCAACAGTGCTATAGTCAAAGCTTTCAAAAAACGAATTGTCTACTTCAAATTCGTATTCATGCTTCGAGTTGCTAAGCTTAAATATGTCTATATAAAAGTTTTTTAGCTCTTTCATATTGTGTTAAAGTTAATCTGTCAATGTGCTACTGATACTGTTTAAACCTGATGAGAACTTATCAATAGCCTTTCCTTCTAAATCAAGACCGCAAATTTAGCAATATTATTTGTAAATGTTTGCGTAACTTTCATTTTTTTTAATGTTTCAATTGATTCACCACTAAGAGCTCTTTACGGTTCTTAACAATGTCTCTGGCTAAAAATATGGCCTCCCTTATCGAAGAATCGCTCGCTATATTTTTACCTGCAATGTTATAGGCCGTGCCGTGGTCAGGGGAGGTCCTTACAACAGATAAGCCAGCGGTATAATTGATGCCCGTTTCGAAGGCTAGCGCTTTAAAAGGGATCAGGCCTTGATCGTGGTACATCGCTAGAATTCCATCAAATTTTTTGTATTGTACCGAGCCAAAAAATCCATCGGCGGGATAGGGGCCAAAAATAAGCATCCCCTTAGCTTTTAAAGCCTCTATAGCCGGCTTAATGACAGTATTCTCTTCATCGCCCAGTAAACCTTCTTCGCCGGCATGGGGGTTGAGCCCTAACAGCGCAATTTTTGGCTTATTGATGCCAAAATCTTTTTTTAGCGAGGCCTCTAATATCCTTATCTTTTTTTCGATCTTTTCCCGCGTCAATTGTACACTCACCTGCTGCAGTGCAATATGGCCAGTTACCACGCCAATGCGCAGGCCATCGCTCACCAAGAGCATCAGACTTTCCTCAGCGCCAAATTTTTCGGTGAAGTATTCAGTATGCCCAGCATATTTAAAGGCTTCATGTTGGATATTGTGCTTGTTGATGGGTGCGGTAACAATGGCTTCTATATGTCCTTCTTTAAGTTCTTCAGTGGCTTTAGCCAGGGCCAGGTAGGCACATCGTCCAGCCTCCCCGGTTATCTCCCCCGGCTTGATGTCGATGTTTTCATCCCAGCAGTTGATGACATTTATTTTTTTAAAATTTACTTCTGAGGCCGACTGAATTTGCTGGTAGGCAAAATCGTCTAGTTTGAATAATTTTTTATAGAAGGAAAGTACCTTGGTAGAGCCATAGATGACTGGCGTTATCAACTTCAGGATGCGTACATCAGACAAGGCTTTCATGATCACTTCAGGACCAATACCATTGATATCACCCATGCTAATTCCCACCACAGGTTTGTATTCCTGGTGATTTGATACAGTAGATTCCATTATTTTTGGGATAAGGATTTGACAAAATTATATAATAATCTGACACCGACACCTGTTGCATGTTTACCACGATAATTATCATGGCTTGAAATGAAGGCCGGTCCTGCTATGTCCAGGTGAATCCATTCGTAATCTGTAAAATGTTGCAGGAACAGCCCGGCAGTGATGGCGCCCGCTGTTGACCCACCCAGGTTATTAATATCGGCAATTTCTGATTCTAATTGTTTTTCATATTCTTCCCAAAGAGGGAACTCTACCAGTCGCTCGTAAGTACTGTTGCCCGCTTTTTTCAGGGCATTTTTCCAATGTTCACGGGCGTTCCCCATCATGACCATACCTTCTTTCCCGATGGCTTTGGCGGCAGCACCTGTAAGCGTAGCGAGGTCTATCACAATTTCGGGTTCATACTTTTGGGCGTATACCAGGGCGTCAGCAAGTATCAATCGCCCTTCAGCATCTGTATTTAGAATTTCTACTGTTTTGCCGCCAAAGATCGTGATTACATCACCCGGAGTAATGGCATTTCCGCCTGGCCGATTATCTGTTGCAGGTATTAAACCAATCACATTTACTGGTAATTTATTTTTTGCAATGGCATACATTGCCCCTGTCACAGCCGCCGCACCAGCCATATCACTTTTCATCATATCCATAGAATTAGGCGTGGGTTTCAGGCTTAAGCCCCCTGTATCATAAACCACCCCCTTTCCAACCAACATGTAAGGCTTGCTATTGACTGCATTCTCTGGCCTATATTCTAAAATACTAAAAGTGGGTGGCTGGATGCTTCCCGAATTTACAGCAAGCAAGCCCCCCATTTTCAGGCTTTTGATCTTCAGCTTATTCAACACTTCTACGTGAAATCCGGCCTCTTTTCCTGCCACAACCATCGCCTGGCTCAATTGCTCGGCACTAAGAAAGATAGCAGGTTCGTTGACCAGGTCACGGGCAAGAAAAGTGCCCTCCACAATATTTTCAAGCTCCTGAATCAGGGCTTTAGTTAGTAAGGGATGAAATAAGGATAAGGTTTTTAGCGCATATTCTTTCTTTGTGCTTTTATACTTCAAGAATTGATAACAAGAAAGTAGAAACCCTTCCGTAAAACTTAAAATATCCGCTAGTTCCAAAGCGGGTGCAGCAATTTGCACGTGAGCGATATTTTCTTTCTGAATATGTTTCGCTATTTCATAGCCCTTTTTTCTATATAGCTCCTGGCGCTTATAAGATATTTCCTCTTTTGGATTGTTGACGAAGAAAAGAAACCTGTTGTACTGGTTGATGACCGCAATGTCTTCGCCGCGATCGAAGGTGGAGGATAGATAAGCCTGCTCCTTCTCAGTGCAGGTTTTGGCTGAATTTTCGGGCTTATCAAGTAAATACACAATATCTATATTGTCATTCAGACTCTTTACTACATGTATGGCTGATTGCATAGGACATGATAATTTTAAATACGGCCTTCGGAAAAAATAAAAAGGCTTCCTTGTTTGACAAGAAGGAGTAGGATCTTATGAATTAGCGACTACAATCATTGACAATTTGATTGCAAAGTTAATTATATTTCACGCATTAATAAAGGTAAATTCCGAATGAATAAGGATGCCTGGAAGTTTAGCTTCGTATTTCTGATTTTAGAAATTAAAGGCAGTGACTGAATGTTTCGGTTACGAAGATGGCTGTATAGTGGGATAGATGAATATTCACATGCCTGATATACCCGAACGGGGGTTGCTAAGGAAATCTTATTTATATTGCTACTTCAATAGTATAGGAATGCATATCATTTCCGTTACTGCCACATTTCAGGTCGATAGTCGGCCGGGAATTATTTAACGAAACAGAAGATTGCCTGACGCATGGATAAGGTGAGACCTAAAAAGAATCTCGGACAACATTTTTTAAAAGACCAACAAATAGCACGCGATATTGTCGATGCCCTTACCCGGCACAGCGGTTATCATCAAGTGCTTGAAGTCGGACCTGGTATGGGTGTGCTTACGCAATATTTGCTTGAAAAGGAGGGTTTTACCACTACCGTTATTGAAATCGACAAGGAATCTATTCATTATCTGGAAAGCGAATTCCCTATTCTGAAAGGCAATATACTGTCAGGTGATGTTTTGAAGCTAAACCTGGAGCAGCAATTTAAACAACCGGTAGCCATCATCGGAAATTTTCCATATAACATCTCTTCACAGATCTTTTTTAAGGTGTTGGAATTTAAGAATCATGTGCCAGAGGTTGTGTGCATGCTTCAAAAGGAGGTGGCAGAAAGAATATCTTCTCCTCCGGGTAGCAAAGTATACGGGATACTGTCTGTTTTATTGCAGGCTTTTTATGATATAGAATATCTCTTTACAGTTTCACCAGAGGTTTTCAATCCACCACCCAAGGTGCAATCTGCTGTGATTCGCCTGAAAAGGAATAACACCCTGGCCCTTGACTGTAGCGAAAAATTATATTTCCAGCTAGTAAAGCAAGGATTTAATAACCGGAGAAAAACATTGAGAAATGCATTAAAACCTATAAATTTACCCATAGAAATGCTAGATCTGGAAGTACTGGATAAGCGTGCAGAGCAGTTATCTGTGAGTGATTTTGTTAACCTATGTAAAAAAGCCGAAGAATTGTGGAAGCATTAATGGTATTTGAGTTATCAAAGGAGTATGTAGAGCGGTTGAAGGAAGCCATTGATAATAAAGATGCTGACTTCATCATTGAAAGTATGGAGGGCGTAAACCCTGCCGATATTTCCACCTTGTTGTATGAGCTGAATCAGGAAGAATCAAAATTCGTTATCGACTCGCTGGACACTGAAATTGGTGCAGAGATTATTAACGATCTGGACGAGGACGATCGTTCAAAGTTTCTTAAAAATTTCAACTCCGTAGAAATTGCCGGTTTTGTTAATTATCTGGATTCAGATGATGCTGCCGATATTCTCAACGAATTACCTGTAAAAGCCAGGGAGGAGGTACTTGCCGGGATAGAAAATGAGGAAAAGGCAGCCCACATCTTAGATTTGTTGCGTTACGATGAAGATTGTGCCGGTGGATTGATGGCTAAAGAGCTTATAAAGGCAAATGTAAACTGGACTATCATACAATGTATTGAGGAGATAAGGCGGCAGGCCGAAAATGTGGAAAAGATGTATTCCGTTTACGTTGTCGACAATCGCGAAAAGCTTTTAGGCAGGGTTTCATTAAAGCGGATCATCCTGTCAGAGGATAATACCCTCATCGCCGACATATATGACGATGACCTGGTATCTGTAGAAACCTACTTGGATGAGCGGGAAGTAGCCTCTGTGATGCAGAAATATGATTTGGAAGCCGTACCAGTTGTGAATGTGCAGGGCAAGTTGGTGGGCAGGATTACCATCGATGACGTGGTAGACGTAATGCGTGAACTGGCTGACGAAGAGCGGCAGATTATGTCGGGTATATCGGAAGATGTCGAGGAGGATGACACCATTTGGGTTTTATCACGAGCGCGGCTACCATGGCTTATCATCGGTATGGTAGGAGGGCTCATGGGCGCGGAGTTTATCAGTATTTTTGAGGCAGATATTGCCCTAATTCCTGCAATGGCCTTTTTTATACCTTTGATAACAGCAACAGGCGGAAATGTCGGGATACAATCGTCTTCCATTGTTTTGCAGAGTTTGGCCAGCAGGTATATTCTCGAAGATAGCTATACCAAAAGGCTGGCAAAAGTCTTTCTCGTAGCTGTTCTGAATGGTATTGTCCTGGCGATTCTTGTTTTTGGCGCAAATATGTTGTTTGGCAAAGAGTTTACCTTAGCTGTGGTCGTCTCCATTGCTTTATTTTCCGTGGTGCTATTAGCTTCTTTCATGGGTACCATCACACCACTGGTGCTCGATAAGTTCGGCATTAATCCCGCTTTAGCATCGGGGCCATTTATTACGACAGCCAATGATTTGTTAGGCCTGGCTGTCTATTTTTCAGTGGCTCATCTGCTGTATAACCTATAAGCAATGGCCCAAAAAAGATGCCTGATCATAGACAAAATGCACCCCAGCATCATTGGCATGCTCGAGCAGGTGGGCTTCGAGGTACATTATAGGCCAGAGATCAACCGGCAGGAGGTCATCGATACGCTTTCTCAATACACTGGCATCATTGTAAGAAGCAAACTCAATATAGATGGCCCCGTACTGGAGGCTGGTGCGCAACTCAGGTTTATCGGTCGGGCGGGTGCAGGCGTCGATTTAATAGACCTGGAAATTGCGACCCGGAAAGGGATTCAGATCCTCAATGCACCTGAAGGAAACCGTGATGCTGTAGGTGAACATTGTATAGGGATGCTCCTTAGTTTGCTGCACAAGATAAATCTGGCTGACCAACAGATAAGAAAAGGAATATGGGATAGGGAAGGAAATCGAGGAATAGAACTCAAGGGTAAGAACGTTGCCATCATTGGTTATGGGCATATGGGAAGGGCTTTTGCACAACGGTTAAGTGGCTTTGGTTGCCAGGTGATGGCCTACGATAAGTACGAGATTGCCTATGCTGATGCTTTTGCTAGGGAAGCTTCGATGCAGGAAATATTTGAACAAGCTGATGTAGTAAGTTTTCATATTCCATTGAGCGATGACACCAGAAACCTGGTAGATAGCGCATATCTGAAGCGCTTTAAAAAGCCGCTATATATGATAAATACCGCCCGTGGAGAGATCCTCTCTCTATCTAGTCTGGTGGAATCTATAAAATCCGAAAAAATCATTGGCGTCGCATTGGATGTGTTAGAAAACGAAAAAATCAACAATTTGAACCCCGAACAACAGATTTCTTTCGATTTTTTAACGCAATCACCTGTAACCATCATGACACCTCATGTTGCAGGTTGGACTGAGGAATCGTACATTAAGATCAATCAGACACTCCTTGAAAAAATTCAGCGCCTGGATATTAGTTGAAATAACGCAGATTGTCCTGGTGTAATTTCTACCGGGACTTTTACAGGTTTTTCTATGGCATTGCAATTACCTTTGTATAGTTCAAAGTATATATACCTACAACAGGTCTACATTGATTAACGCTACACAGATTTAATGCAGAAAATAGCAGAAAAACTTAAGGAAATATCAGAACATCCGATCCTTACATCATTCATAGTCTTATGTTTGCTTACTTGTCTTGTTCTTGGATTAAGTATGCCATACTACTTAAACAACTATGATATGTTTGTTGGTGAAGTACTTGCAGAAGCGCACGGAATGCTTTTTGACATTGCTGTTATCGGTATCCTTATATTTTGGCTGAATAGAAATGGGGAGACAAGACTACGAATCAGGACCTATAAAGACGAAATTGACGATTTTAGACTTTGGGAGTCCAATGAAGCTGCTTTTCGTACAGTCGGAAATATAAAGAGGCTGAACCGCCATAAAATATACGAGATAAACCTGGTAGAATGTTATTTAGCAAAAACTAACTTGAACTACGTTGTGCTTACAGGATCAAATATGAATAATGCTAATTTAAGTAATGCCAATCTGATCCAATCTAAGTTAGACAACGTTCGCCTAAATCAAACCAACTTTGAAAATTGTAATTTAAATCAGGCTTTATTAACCAATGCTTATGCCAACGGCAGCAATTTTAAAGATGCATGCCTGATCAAGGCCAACCTGGAAAAGGCCTTTTTAATTAAGGCTGATTTTGAAGGTGCTTTTTTAATGGAGGCCAACTTTAATGGCAGCTATGTGACGGACGCCAATTTTGAAAATGCCAATCTTTACAAGGCTGATCTACGCAATGCAGTCGGGTTGACGATCGAGCAGCTTTCTAAAGTAAAAACCCTGTATCTCGCTAAATTTGATGATGAATTACTTAAAGAGATTCATCTTACCATACCTGGGTTAGTGGCTAAATAATCTAATATTATACCTACGCCACTTGGCGTAGCACTTCTGTTCTTTAAATAACTACCTAACCGCTTCGGGTTACATGCATTTAGGAGCCCTCCACAATTTTTTTTGAAGCATATGGTGATCGTGGGAACTCAAATAGAATAGAAACATTCATTAAAATTAATATCTTTACCTAATCATAACCGTATGAATAGACAGATATCAAATCTTAAATTACTTCACCATGAAAAACTTCATTTTCTCTTTGGGTATATGCTTAATTACCATGGCCTGTAGTGGTTCTAGACAAGCCGATCGTGCCAGTGCATCTGGTATCTATAATAACGAGGAAGCGACAAACACCGATTCCGCTTATTCGCATTATGGCAAAGCGATCGATCCAACAGGAGCAATACCTTCTTCTGAACTACTAGCAACACTAGGAGACCAGGAGGAAGTGAGGGTAAAAGTAGCAGGGGAAGTGGCAGAAGTATGTAAAATGAAAGGCTGTTGGATGATCATGAAGCTTGGTGATGATGATGAAATGCGGGTAACTTTTAAAGATTATGCGTTTTTTGTACCTAAAGATACCGATGGTAAAAAAGTAATTATTGATGGAACACTGAAAAAAGAATCGGTAGATGTGGCTACATTACGACATTATGCTGAGGACGCCGGTAAGTCGATCGAGGAAATAGAAGCTATTGGTACACCGGAGGAAAAATATACTTTTGTCGCCGATGGCGTGATTATTATTTAAAACTGCTTACAACCTTGTAAGTTTCATCAATAAGCGTTGCTTTCCCTTTTCGTGGTATAATATATTATATGTTAAAATACCTGTGTTTAATTTGTTTTTTAATGGTGCTGGGCCATGTAGCGGTCGCACAGCAGGATAAGTTACATGATTTTTATGTAAGCCATGAGCAGATCAACAAGGTAGGCATGATCACACTTGGTGGATGGGCTGTAGGAAATATAGCAGTAAACTCACTACTGCTTCCTGGTGCCTCAGGCCAGCAGAAGTATTTTTATCAAATGAATACTTACTGGAACGTGGTTAACCTGGCCATTGCTGGGTATGGGTATTATGCTGCTGTGAAAGGCGATGCCCCCGGATCTTTGCATGAAATTGCTGATGCCCACCATACCATACAGAAGATTCTCCTACTCAACGCAGGGCTTGATGTTGCCTATGTGATGACCGGACTGTTCCTAAAGGAAGCTGGTAAAAATTCGGTAAAAAATGGAAATAGGTTGAAGGGGTTTGGCAATGCAGTGCTGCTGCAAGGCGGTTTTTTGCTGATATTTGATATCGGCATGTATCTGGTACATCAATCCAATGGCTCAACCTTGCAGGAAATTATGCAGGGGCTTAGCTTTACAGGGGACGGTATCGGTTATGTCTTCAGATTTTAATCCTGTAGAATATTACTGACGTACGTAGATTTTGTGAGCAGCCATATCAAAAAGAAAACAATAGCCCAGGACAGGTACATCCTATAGTAATCAGTCGTATTTTTGAAGCGTGTTTCTTTTATTTCGGCTTTTTCATAGGTATCAATTCTGCGCATCACCGCTTCCAGCGCCTCATTGTCAGAGGCTCTAAAGAACTCTCCTTCTCCAATGTCAGCTATTTTTCTTAAAGTAGTTTCATCAAGGGAGTTTTCCACATATTTTGGTCGCCCAAAGAAATCTTTACCAAACGGCACTTGTCCCTCCTTTCCTATAGCAATAGAATAAATTTTAATGTCATAGGAATGTGCCAAACGGGCTGCTGTGATGGGGTCTATATTGCCAGCCGTGTTATCACCATCACTCAAAAGAATCAATACTTTGGATGTCGATTCAGTTTCTCGCATCCTATTGGTAGCAACAGCCAAAGCACTGCCGATGGCCGTACCCTGGTTTTCTATCATATTAAATACTATTTCATTGATATAGGTATAAAGTAGGTTATAATCTGTGGTTAGCGGAGATAATGAATAGGCATCGCCGGCGAAAATCACAATGCCAATCCGGTCATGCATCCTACGACTAATGAAATTGCGGGCCACGTCCTTGGCAGCCTCCAGGCGGTTAGGCTGAAAGTCTTCCAGTTGCATGGATGTAGAAATATCGATCACCAACATGATATCTATCCCTTCGCTCCATTGATCTACCTTTTCGTTGTTTACCTGTGGCCTGGCCAATGCGATAATAATAAAGGCAAATGCGAGGGTCATGAAGACATCAGGAATAAAGCGTAGCAAGGTTTCCCAACGCCACTGCACCTCCTTCTTTTGCATGGCGACAGCCATCTTCTGCCGCATACGAAAGCTAAGTATCCATCTGATGAGATAGATAGCAGGAATCAGCGCCAGCAGATAAAGCATGTTCGGGTATTCCCAGGAAAGATTTAAAAAAGTTGAGGGATAGAACCACTCTAATGTAAGCCAACTCCAGGTGCCGTCTGTCTCTCTAATCATGCATTACCTTCTTTATTTTCTCTTCATATGCACTGGTAGCAAAGTCCAATAAAAACATAAAATTTTCTTTCAGGTCTTCAGTGTATCGCTCGCTATAAATGACGCGGTCGATAGATTTCAAACTTGTTTCCAGGGTGCCATTCTGGTGATTGGCAATAATTTCTTTGGTGGTATATTTTGTATAAGGTTTTTTTTCGATGTCCTCAAGGTAGTCTTTCCAGAATAATAACAGCTTTTCAGGTTTTTCCTTGTATTCAGCCATCAGTTTCTCATACTTTACCAGAAATCTTTTATGAGCGCGCCTAAGCCGGTAAATTGTAATTTTCTGCTGAATCTGCTTGCCAAAAATGATTATTAGGATGACTGCAATGACTAGTAGAGCGACGAGAATGGCCGTAAGCAAAGGGTAATTAACGGCCAGGTTTACTTTTCTATATTTTGTATCCTCTTTTAAAGCTAGGGTATCAGAAACCACTGGCACCAGTTCTATCAAAAAAACAGAATCCTCAGCGGTACTGATCGGTATGCTGTCCCCATCTTTGATTATAAATACAGGAAGTGACAAGCGCTGTATGGTATCAATTTCGAAGGTAGTAAGGTAGTAAATAGTGCTGTCAAAGCTATAGGTTGTATCGGAACGAGTAGTAAAATACGCTCTTCGGACATACTCGAATGGGCTAAAATCATAGGTAGAATCTGGGAATACCACGTGCATTCCTTTCGGGTATTGCAACGAGAGGGCATAAGGAATATTTTCACCAATTTTTAAACTATCGACCAAGAAATTGCCTTTGGGCGCCACATTTTGGGCTGAACATAACGAGAGTAGAAGAAAAGATAACACAATGAGCAATAGAAATTTCTTATGCACTTTTTTTCGTTTTGTTTCTTACCCTGAAAAGCTTGAGCAAATGCGGTACATAGTCTTCGCCAGTATCTACACGAAGATAGTTGGCCTGATATTTCCTACATACCTGTTCCAGCGTATTTTGATACCCACTGAATTGCTGTGCATATTTTTTCTTAAACTCCGAGGATGAAGTATTCACCCAGATGGTCCTGTTGGTTTCTTTATCCAGAAGCGGGATAATGCCTAAACCTGGCAATTGTGATTCTCTTTTATCTGAAAGGTGGATGACGACCAGGTCATGTTTTTTTGCCAGCGCCTTTAAATTATGCTCATATCCTTCATCAATAAAATCCGACAACAATACGATAACGCTCTTTTTCTTCAACATATTCAGCGTGTACAGAATACTTTTGGCGAGATCGGTTTGCAACGATGAAGGGTTCAGGTTTACCAATTCTGAAATAAGCAAGTACGCATGTTTCTCGCCTTTACCGGGTTTTAAATATTTCTCTTTTTGGTCAGAAAAGCACAACAGCCCAACTTGGCTGCCTTCATTGATAGCAGAAAGTGCAAGTACGCCACATATTTCTTTGCCGACATCTACTTTTTGTTGTCCTGGCTTACCTATCTCTTGCGAAGCACTTACGTCCATAAGAAAGAAAACAGTTTGCTCTTTTTCCTCCTTAAAGGTCTTCACAAAGGTGCCATGGCCCTTGGCAGAAACACTCCAATCAATGGTCCTGATGTCGTCGCCATACTGGTAAGAACGCACATCATCAAATTCCAATCCTGATCCTTTAAAGATGGAATGGAAGTCTCCCTGCATTTGGGAGGTTATTGCCTTTCTAATTTGAATCTGATACTTTCGAAGCTTTTTGATGAGCTCCCTCATAGCATTTATTTAAGTTGACTGTCTACCGTAGCTGGTTGAGCAGCTAAAAATGAACTAATCTGTAATTTGTAACATTTAAAGGTATACAAATTGTTAAGACCTTTAAAATTAGAACATATTTAAGTAATTTTCACCCGTGAAAAGACTTTTTTTAATATTGGTGGCATTAAATTTCCTGGGCATTGCTGCTTGTAACAACGCTGATCGCCCCCCGAAGGATATATTGTCTAAAGAAAAAATGATAAATATTCTACTGGATATGCACCTTGCCGAATCGCATGTAAATACCTTGGGCATAAACAGAGATTCTGCACGATTTATATTTCAGAATTTTGAAAAGGAAATATATGAGAAACACCAGGTAGAGGAGTCAACGTATCTTGATAGCTACACTTATTATTTATCGCAGGTGAAGGATTTCGATGAAATATACGGTGCAGTCGTAGACAGCCTGAGCCTGAAAGACAAATTGATAAACCTTGAATAAGCACCTTTACCACCGTTTCTTATCCGCCGCAGTATAGCGGTTATAAACTATGCTTTATCCTACTAATCTCGAAGAAAAAATTGGCTTCGATAAAATAAGATCCTTGCTTAAAGAAGCGTGCGTAAGCTCTTTGGGTATTTCTTTTGTCGATAAAATTAATTTTTCGAGCGATTTTGCTCAAATCCAGAAGATGGCAAAGCAGGCTGAAGAATTTAGGAAAATTCTTCAGGCGGGTGAATCTTTTCCCATTGCAGGTTTTATAGATATCAATCCTCACTTGTATAAGGCTCGGATTGAAGGCGCTTTCCTTTCTGAAGAGGAGTTTTACGACTTAAAGGCCTCGCTGATTACCTTATTCAAATGCATCTTATTTTTTAAAGGCGAAGAAAAAAGGCTGCTATACCCTTTACTGACGGAGCTTGCTGGTGGTGTGCAAGCCGACAATCGATTATTGTCGCTGATAGAGGCAAAAATTGATGAAAAAGGTAAGATTAAGAATAATGCGAGTCCTGAACTATCATCTATTAGAAAAAACATTCAAAGCGAAGAGATCAGGTTGCGAAAAGTACTTGACCAGATTTTGCGGCAGGCCAAAAGTAATGGGTATACCAACGATGATGTCTCTTTGACCGTACGTGGTGGCCGGATGGTGATTCCTGTCAATGCGGAACACAAACGCCATATTAAAGGCTTTATTCATGATGAGTCAGCCTCTGGCCAAACCGTATTTATGGAACCGGCAGAGGTTCTGGAGATCAACAATGCCATACGCGATCTTGAATATCAGGAAAGAAGAGAGATTATACGCATTTTGAAACAATTGACGGACCAGGTGAGGCCCGAAGTTCCTGCCTTGAAAAAGGCAGTTGTTTTTTTGGGCCTCATCGATTTCATCAGGGCCAAAGCTCGCTTTGCGTTACAGATTGAGGCAGGTATGCCCGAACTTCAGGAGGAAGCCGTTCTCGATTGGTACGGTGCCAGGCATCCTTTATTGCTTTTGTCTTTTCAGCAGCAAGATAAGAAGGTGGTGCCCTTGGATATAAAGCTTACGCAGGAGGCGCGGATTCTGATCATTTCCGGGCCAAATGCAGGAGGTAAATCTGTTTGTTTAAAAACAGTGGGACTGTTGCAGTATATGCTGCAATGCGGCCTTTTAATACCCGTTGACGAACACAGTAAAGCTGGTATTTTTAAAAAGTTGTTTATCGACATAGGGGATGACCAGTCGATAGAAAATGACCTGAGTACCTATAGTTCTCACCTCCAGAATATGCGGCATTTTATATCCTTTTCTAATAGCAAAACACTGATATTGATAGATGAATTTGGTACTGGCACGGAGCCTCATATTGGGGGAGCTATCGCAGAGTCGATACTGGAAGAGCTAAACAGGAAGAAGATTTTTGCCGTCATTACCACCCATTATGCCAACCTAAAAAAGTTTGCTGAGCTAACTCCCGGTGTTATTAATGGAGCAATGCGCTATGATGTCGCCGAATTAAATCCTTTGTACCAGTTGGAGATAGGAAAGCCGGGAAGTTCATTTGCATTGGAAATTGCCCGAAAGATAGGTTTGCCTGATCCGGTACTGAACCGTGTAAGGTCAAAAATAGGCTATAAGCAGGTGCAATTTGATCAAATGCTTGCAGACCTTGAGATAGAGAAAAAGAGTTATCAGGATAAGATGCAGCTTCTTTCCAACAAAGAGATACAACTGCAGCGGAACCTGAAAGAATACCAGGATCTAAAAACCTATCTTGAAACGAATAAAAAAAACCTGATTAACGATGCCAAGCGAGAGGCAGGTAAGCTGCTTCAGGATGCTAACCAGAAGATAGAAACTACCATAAGGAATATTAAAGAAGCAGGCGCTGAGAAGGAGACCACCAAGGAAGTACGGAGCGAATTGAATGCTTTTAAAGAGTCTCTAATCGTAGAAGCAGTAGAACAGCCGGATGTGATAACGGTAGAGGGTGGAGAAATTAATGAAGGCGATCTGGTTCGAATAAAAGGGAAGGGGGCATTGGGAGAAGTGATATCATTGAAGGGTAAAAGCGCGGAAATTCGAATTGGTGAATTAAAATCGCACGTTAAGGTAGATAGGTTGGAGAAGATTACCCGGAAAGAGTTTAAGAGAGCAATGCCTGAATCTGCGGCTTATGCCCCCATGGGTGGTTTGAACATCAATACCAAGATGATGAACTTCAGCCCTAATTTGGATATCCGAGGAAATCGGGGGGAGGAAGTACTGTCCAAGTTACAGGAGTTTATGGATCACGCTTTGATGTTAGGCGTGCCTGAACTGCGGATCATTCATGGTAAGGGGGATGGGATTTTGAAAAAAATCGTCAGGGAGCAGCTGGTTCATTATAAGAATATCAAGTCAGCCAAAGACGAACATGCCGATCGGGGAGGCGCAGGGGTGACTGTATTAGAGCTGAAATAAAAAAGGAGGCATTTGAAAAATGCCTCCTTTTTTCATAAGTTCTCTACAGGTTATTGTGCTCTCAAGGTGAACACATAAGTTCCCGTCGTTCCCTGATTTCTTTCGCCAAATCTACCGCCTGTATCTGGTATAGTGAAAGTAAGAGTAAGGGTAGTGACTGTTAAATTAGAAACAGTCATTTCTATGTTGTCATTTCTTTTGATAACATTCAGATTGCTGCCTACGAAAGACCATGTACCTGAAGCCGGCCATGCAGACTGACCATTTACCGTAGTATAGGTTTTATTAGTTGCGTCGGAGCTGGCAGCAAAAGTAACACGGAAACCTGTGTAATCTTCGGCAGGTGCCGCTCCTTCTAAAGTTACGTTTTCATATACCCATGTCTTTGTCAGCTTTTCAGTTTGAAGTTGTTCAGCTGTTTTTTCTACAGTATCATCATCTTTTTTGCAACCTGCAAAAATAACCATACACAAGAGCAGGAAGAAAAAAACTAGAAGTTGAATTTTTTTCATTTTATAAAAAATCATTTCATTCTTAAACAACAATGATACCGAAAAGTTTTAAAAGAATAAAACAACAGCTAGAATAATTATCGAGATGATGGAATATTTTTGCGAGACGGATTAAATAGAAACAGGGCAGATGCTAAGCAAAAGGAAAAATAAATTTTATTTAAAGTCTGGTAAACCAATGGTTTGATTACAGAATGTATACTCTTCTTGATTATTTGAAGAGATGATGATGAGCCTTTGCGATAAAATATCCCGGATATTTTCATGGTACCAGATTTTACCTTTATCATCGAGGTTGGCCGTGGGCTCGTCCAGGAACATTACAGGGCTTTCTGTAAAAAAACAGAGTCCTAGTTTCAACCTTTGCTTCATTCCGGAAGAGAAATACATAATTCTTTTATCTTGGTCATGATCCATATAAAGTGCATCAACGATTTTCTTAATGTTAAACCCTTCTCTAATAGGCTTAAATTTGAAATGAAAATGCAAAAGTTCTGAAAGGGTAAATTCTTCAATAAGTTCCTGGTAGGGAGCTGCAATGCCTATATACCTGAAAAAATGACCAGGATCTATCTCTTTTTCACGGTGCCAATAGGTAAGCTGTCCCTTTGTAGCAGGTAGAAGACCTGAAAGTATTTGCAATAGCGTAGATTTTCCGCTACCATTTGGGCCAATGATTGCATAACTTTGGCCAGCACAGAAAGTATAGCTAAACTTTGAGAAGATCCATTCGTATTGGTATTTTTTACCTAAATCCTGCACTAAGATCTCCATTCTTAATGGGAGAAGCCCTTCATAATACCGCGGTCAGAATTTCGGATAAAGTTGATGATTTCATCGCGCTCTCTTGATGATGGCATCTCAAGTTCCAGAATATCAAGGGCTTTTGAGTTATTAAGGCCTTTTAGAAATATATTCCTATAAATCTCCTGTATTTCATTAATTTTCTCATTGGAGTAGCCCCTTCTTCTCAATCCAATTGAGTTGATACCACAATAGCTCAATGGTTCACGGGCAGCCTTGGTATAGGGAGGCACGTCTTTTCTTACTAAAGAACCACCTGATACCATGGCGTGGGCACCGATTTTTACAAATTGGTGCACAGCACTTGCGCCACCTACAATTACATAATCGTCGATATTTACGTGGCCGGCAAGCTGTACGGCATTGGCCAATATACAATGGTTGCCTATGGTACAATCATGGGCAACGTGTACATAAGCCATCAAGAGGCAGTTGCTGCCTACCTGTGTTTTATGCTTATCTGCCGTTCCTCGGCTGATAGTTACGAATTCACGAATAACAGTGTTGTCTCCAATAATGGTGATGGTGTCTTCGCCGTCATATTTTAGATCCTGAGGAGTTCCAGAGATAACCGCACCTGGAAAAATCTTGCAATTTTTCCCAATTCTGGCGCCTTCCATAATCGTAACATTCGATCCAATCCATGTTCCTTCATCGATCTCTACATTTTTATGTATGGTAACGAAGGGCTCGATAACAACATTGGTGGCTATTTTTGACTGTGGGTGTATATACGCTAAAGGTTGATTCATTAGAGATATAAGTGTTTAGTAACATAGCATGCTTCATATCCAAGATGCAATTTGTAACGATGCAAGAAGCAGTATTCCAAACAGGGATCGTCGATTCGCTGCAATGGTTAACTTTTTATGTTTTTTTAACAATGCTGGCAGTCATAGTGCCTTCACAAACCATCTGGCCACCAACAAAAGCATATCCTTTCATTTTAGCGATTCCTCGTTTAATAGGCGCTAAAAGCTCACATTTAATGATTAAAGTATCACCCGGTAAGACCATTTTTCTAAACCTAAAATTTTCTATGCCCAGAAAATACGTCCAGTAATTTTCAGGGTCAGGCACGGAGCTAAGTACCAATATTCCTCCTATCTGAGCCATCGCTTCTACCTGCAATACACCTGGCATCACTGGATTTCCAGGAAAATGCCCCTGGAAGAATGGTTCATTCATCGTGACGTTCTTAATTCCTGCCACACTGTTTTCTCCCAGGTGAAATATTTTATCAATCAGCAAGAAAGGATACCTGTGTGGCATGATTTTGCTGATTTGATTGATGTCTAAAACGGGAGGCAGCTTAGGATCATAATGAGGGATATTACTGCCCGATGAACTTTGCATCAACTTTTTTAGCTTTTTTGCAAAAGCCACATTGGCGGCATGTCCCGGCCTAGCTGCCAGAATTTGCGCCTTAATAGGTCTTCCTGCCAAGGCCAGATCACCCATAATATCCAGAAGCTTATGCCTGGCCGGCTCATTTTTGTACCTGAGCTGCACGTTGTTTAAGATACCTTCTTTCTTAACCTCTACTTTCGGTTTGTTAAATAATTTTGCAAGGTTCTCCAGTTCATGGTCTTCAACGACCCTATCTACAATCACGATGGCATTATTTAAATCTCCACCTTTGATCAAATTATGTTTGTGCAGCATCTCGAGTTCATGCAGAAAGCAAAACGTTCTGCATGAAGCTATTTCTTTGGCAAACTGCCGTATATCGGTCAGGGAAGCATGCTGGCTGCCCAACACTGGCGAGTTGTAATCTACCATCACCGTGATCCTGTAATCATCAAGTGGCAAGGCTGCGATTTCAACATCTCTGGACTTATCACGGTAAAATATACTTTCCTGTACTTCGAAGAAGTTTCTTAGGGCGTTTTGTTCCTCCGAACCTGCATCAATAAGCGCATCTACGAACATTTGCGAGCTGCCATCCATGATAGGAGGTTCCGGACCATCCAGTTGAATTAAGACGTTGTCGATTTCTAAACCTACTAACGCTGCTAAAGTGTGTTCAACCGTATTTATTCTTGCGCCACTTTGCTCGATGGTAGTACCCCGCGACAGATCTACAACGTTATCGACGTCGGCATCGACAATCGGTTGCCCTTCCAGATCTATCCTTTGAAACTTTATACCGTGATTTGGCTTTGCAGGAAGGAAAGTCATATTCGCCTGCACTCCTGTATGCAAACCTACGCCTGAAACGGTCACTGACTTTTGAATCGTGTGTTGCTTTATGTTCATCTTAATTAGCTCGTGCGCGAATTTACTATTTTTTCTTCAAGTTCCTTTAATCTGTCTTGCAATTCGGGCAAGTTTCTAAATATGGCGTAGGATTTTAAATAACTCTTCCTGTCAAAGCCGATCATGCCCATCAATATCTGGCCTTCTGTCTTTACGGATTTGGAGATCCCTGTTTTGGCTGCAACAGATACTTTATTGGCAATTTCCAGATGGCCGATAATACCGACCTGCCCACCAATGATACAATTTTCACCAATTTTGGAAGAGCCGGACACCCCTGTTTGGGCTGCTATCACCGTATTCTGGCCAATTTCAACATTATGAGCAATCTGAATGAGATTATCCAATTTTACACCGTTTCTTATGATGGTAGAATCTAAGGTGGCGCAATCAATCACACTGTTGGCTCCGATATCTACATGGTCTTCTATAATCACGTTGCCCAGCTGTGGTATTGTTTTATATGTTCCGTCAGGTTGCGGCGCGAATCCAAAGCCGTCGCTACCAATCACTGTGCCTGCATGGATCACACAATGGTTGCCGATTTTGGTTTGGGCATAGATTTTCACACCGGGGTGAATAATGGTGTTGTTGCCGACATGAACATAGTCACCGATATAGGCATGCGGGTAAATCTTTACATTATTTCCGATGCTAACATGATTGCCGATATAGGAAAATGCGCCGCGATAAATGTTTGCTCCTGTAGTTGAATTTTCTCCGATGAAACTTGGATTTTCAACGCCGGATTTTTGAAAACTTATGATTTTATGGTATTCCTCGAGAAGTTGGGTAAAACTTGAATATGGGTTGTCAACCTTAATCAAGGTTGTGTTTAGCGCCTTTTTCGGGCTGAAATCATGGCTGACAATTACGGCAGTGGCTTGGGTGCTGTAGATATAGTTTTCGTATTTCGGGTTTGATAGAAAAGAAACCGTTCCTTGCTGTGCTTCCTGTATTTTTCCTAGATTATTGATCAGTAAAGACCCATCTCCTACAACAGCACCATTTAAAATTCCTGCAATTTGGTTGACGCTAAATTCCATCTAAAAGTGAAAGGTTAAATTGAATTATCGCAAAGATAATGGTTTGACCCAGCATAGGTAATTTTTTCGTACAATTTTACTCATAGCCTTGATGTTAGGTAAATCTGATGCCTTTGCAATATCTTTTATTTCGCCTTTTTTTGTTAAGATATGGATTATTTGCCCACCCGCCAGGTATGCAGAATTGCTCATGGAGCCATAGGCTACAAAGTATGCCGCTTCTTCGGGCGAAATTTCAAAATGCTGTGCAATTTTTTCCCTTAACAAATCTGCTTCCCCAGGCGCTATAGGCTCGTTGCTGAGCTTTACTTTAAATAATTTCCTTTCCATCAGCATATTACTGAGCATACGCAGCACTTTGTCGGGGTGGTATATCCACATTTTTATCGATGCCCAAATATCAAAATCATCCAGTTGCCCATATGCCTGAAAAATAGCAGCATTGTGTCGGAGATCTTCGCCTTTGTATGTATCTTTTAAAAATAAGGCCAGATTAGGGGTAGCAAAAACATCCTCACCTGAAGACGCAAGCCATTGTGCTCGCTTAATCAGTTCTATCAGCATCTTTTCCGCACTGACGGTCGTTTTATGCAAATAGACCTGCCAATACATCAGCCTTCGGGCACTTAAAAAGTTTTCGATGCTGTAGATGCCCTTTTCTTCTACGACGATTTCATCATTTCTGATGTCAAGCATCTTGATGATTCTATCGGCCCCAATGGTGCCTTCGGATACGCCGGTAAAAAAGCTATCACGGTTGAGATAGTCCAGGCGATCGATATCCAGTTGACTCGACACGAGTTGATGGAAAAATTTCCGTTCATATTGATCCTTGAAAATGCGAAGCGTCAGGTCTAATGCACCGTCAAACTCCTCGTTTAGATACTCCATCATCATGCATGAAAGATGTTCATGATGGGTCTCCAATAAGAGCGTATTTTCCAGCGCATGAGAAAACGGTCCATGGCCAATATCGTGCAACAAAATAGCGATAAGCATTGCTTCATATTCTGCAGCGCTTATCTCGTGGCCTTTGCTGCGCAGATTGTCTAATGCGGCCTGCATGAGGTGCATGGCGCCTAGGGCATGATGAAATCGGGTGTGAAGGGCTCCCGGATAAACAAGGTCCGTTAAACCTAGTTGTTTAATTCTACGTAACCTTTGAAAAAGTGGATGGTCTATAATATCAAATATCAGATCACTGGGTATTGTTACAAAACCATAAACAGGATCATTGAAAATCTTTTTTTTATTCACACGGTTAAAATTCTGGGCTAAAAATCACATTAGAATTCTTAACTTTGGAAAAATATATAAGTATGCAAAGATATAACATTTTATGGGCTGATGACGAGATAGATCTTTTGAAACCTCATATATTATTCCTTACCAATAAAGGATATGATGTAACACCGGTAAATAGTGGAGCAGATGCCATTGACAAATGTGAGGCTAACCATTACGATATTGTATTTTTAGACGAAAATATGCCTGGAATGACAGGCCTCGAAACCTTGAGTTATATTAAGTCGACTAAACCTAACCTTCCGGTGATCATGATTACCAAAAGCGAAGAAGAACATATAATGGAGGAAGCCATAGGTTCTAAAATCGCAGATTACCTTATCAAACCACTGAACCCCAACCAGATATTGTTAAGTGTGAAGAAGATTCTGGACAATAAAAGGCTGGTAACTGAAAGGACCAACCTCACCTATCAGCAGGATTTTAGGAATATTAGTATGGTTTTCAACGACCGGCTGGATCATCAGGAGTGGGTCGATGTATATAAAAAGCTCGTTTATTGGGAGCTTGAGATCAATAACACCGATAACAGAAGTATGGCCGAAGTGCTGGACATGCAAAAGGAAGAAGCCAATGCTAATTTCACGAAGTTTATTAAAGAGAATTACGAGTCCTGGCTCAACGACCATACAGCCGACAAGCCTATTCTTTCTCACCAATTGATGAAAAAGAAGGTATTCCCTGCCTTAGAATCTGGTAAGCCTGTTTTTTTTATTGTCATCGATAATTTGCGGTACGACCAGTGGAAGACGATCGAATCTATTGTCTCGGACTTATTTAATCTGGATGAGGAGGATGCTTACTATTCTATTTTACCTACCACAACAGCCTATTCGAGAAACGCGATATTTTCAGGTATGATGCCTTCGGATATGGTGAAGTACCATAGCGATTTGTGGGTAGGAGAGGACGTTGAAGAGGGGAAGAATAATGAAGAAGGTGAATTCATTATCCGTCAGCTGAAGAAAAACAAAATTGATATCCGGTCGAGCTACAATAAGATAAAGCATGTAAGTCAGGGTAAGCAGCTGGTAGAAAACTTCAATAACCTCCTGGGCAATGACCTGAACGTCATTGTCTACAACTTTGTTGACATGCTTTCGCATGCCCGTACTGATGTAGAAATGATCAGAGAACTTGCGCCTGATGAGGCTGCTTACCGGTCAATCACCCGGTCATGGTTTTTACATTCTCCTTTGCTCGACTTGCTCCGCAGAGTTGCCGATAAAGATGCCAAAGTAATCATTACGACCGATCATGGTACCATTCGCGTAAAGAGACCATTTAAAATTGTAGGTGATCGGAATACCAATACAAATTTGCGATATAAGCAAGGCAAAAACCTCGGATTTGACAACAATGATAATGTTTTCGTGATCCGAAAGCCTGAGTCGGCATTTTTGCCTAAATTAAATGTTTCAACTGCGTATGTCTTTGCAACGGAAGATAAGTTTTTTGCTTATCCTAACAATTATAATTATTATGTAAACTATTATAAAGACACATTCCAGCATGGTGGGGTGTCCATGGAGGAAATGATAATTCCTGTAATTTCATTATCTTCGAAAAATGTTTGACCCTGAAAGGGGAATGGAAAGGTGGGTCTGTCGGGATCTTCCACAGCTGGAAGGTATAGCCGAACAGATTTTGCGTTACGGCGAGGGTGAAACCATTTGGCTTTTTCGTGGTGATATGGGTGCCGGTAAAACCACCCTTATCCGTGAACTCGGTAAGCTTTTAAAAATAGAAAGCCATATCAGCAGCCCGACTTTTTCTATAGTTAACGAATATGAAACCACAGGTGGTGAGCCAGTGTACCATTTTGATTTTTACAGATTAAAAAACGAGGCAGAGGCGGTTGATATAGGTACTGGTGAATATCTTTATTCCGGCAATTTGTGCCTGATTGAATGGCCAGCAAATATAGCAGGATTAATACCGGATAAATACCTCATGGTTGATATAGAAATAGGTGAAAATAATACAAGAATCTTCTCTTTAAGTAAGAATGAGTAGCAAATACAAATCAGGATTAGAACAATTATCAAAAGAAAGAGAGCTATATCCTCAGGAATCTTTACTTAAGGTAAAGACCAATAATAATGCACTTTTCATTGGACTACCCAAGGAAATAGCCTTTCAGGAAAACAGAATAGCATTAACCCCCGAGGCTGTTGGCGTTTTGGTAAATAATGGCCATGAGATTTGGGTCGAAGCTGGTGCTGGAAAACCATCAAAGCATGCTGACAAGGATTATAGTGAAGCAGGTGCAAAGATTGTGTACTCTCCCAAAGAAGTTTTTCAGGCGGATATAATCTTAAAAGTCGAGCCGCCAACTTTTGAAGAAATAGAATACATTAAACCAGGAAAGGTCTTGATATCCGCTTTACAACTGGGACACCAGTCGCAGGAATATATTCAGGCATTAAATAAAAAACGTATTACCGCCATTGGTTTTGAACTACTCGAGGACAAAGTCGGCGGTATGCCTGTAGTGCGGGCCATGAGTGAAATTGCTGGAAGCACCGTCATGTTAATTGCGGCCGAATACCTCAGTAGCGTAAACGACGGCCGTGGCATCATATTAGGAGGAATAACAGGTGTGCCTCCGACCAAAGTGGTGATACTGGGTGCAGGCACCGTAGCTGAGTATGCTGCCCGGGCAGCAATGGGACTTGGTGCTAAGATTGAGATTTATGATAACCATATATATAAACTCCGCCGGATTAAGCATGCGCTTGGCGCTCAGCTTTTTACATCTTCTATAGATTTTGTTGCCTTGCAGGAGTCGTTGAAAACAACAGATGTACTGATAGGTGCCATTCGTGCTGAGAAAGGCAGGAGCCGATGCATAATTACCGAGGAAATGGTGACGCAAATGCGACGGGATGCCATTATAATAGATGTAAGTATCGACCAGGGAGGATGCATCGAGACCTCAGAATTGACAACACATAAAAAGCCTACTTTTCGAAAATATGATGTCATCCATTACTGTGTACCTAACATACCCTCCAGGGTAGCACGCACCGCTACGACAGCATTTTCCAATATTTTTACGCCGATTCTTTTACAAGCCGCTGATGTTGGTGGGGTAGAGGAGCTTATCTTTGCTTACAAGTGGTTTACCAAAGGTGTGTATAGCTACAAAGGGAGCTGTACAAACATCCATATCGCCAACAAATTTGGCCTGAAGCACAAGGATTTAACTTTATTAATGGCGGCACGATTTTAATCACAACTTTGTTGATTACCCAGCAAAGAATGAATTATCGTGTTATTTTCTATGAAATTATATTCGTCCAGCGATTACCCGACGATAACTATATTACGTTGCATAATATAATCAGCTATTATCATAACTTTAAAAAAGATTTAACGTTTTTTAAAAATAGTTAAACAATATACAATCTTTTTACACCACCTGTTGTTATCAATCCATGGAAAAATCTGCAAAAAACAAAACAGTTTTAAAAGAGTCGGTAGTAGTAGATATTGCTACAAAGATCAAATCTGCCTATAAAACCTATGTACTTGAGCATGGAAAGCAACCTGCGTCAGTTTTCCAATTCTCTAAAATAAATGGCATGACGGAGGATGTGTTTTATCAGCACTATAATTCCTTTGGCGCTTTAGAAAAAGTGTTGTGGAAAGAATTTATGGATGAAACCCTATCAAAGCTTCACGGCGATGCGGTATATCGCCAATACACTGTGCGGGAGAAGTTGTTGTCCTTTTATTATACCTGGATTGAAGTTCTAAAAACAAACCGGAGCTTTGTCCTTTATACACTTAACCTTATCAACCCTAAAGAAGGCTCTCCCGAAGTGCTAAAATTATTTAAACGCGAATTCCTGATTTATGTCAACGAACTTTTGATAGAAGGAAAGGAAACAGAAGAAATCATGAATCGTCCATTGATTAGTAGCAAATACGATGATGGACTGTGGCTACAACTATTGTTTGTACTTCGATTTTGGCATAAAGATGAAAGTCAGGGTTTTGAGAAAACAGATGCAGCGATAGAAAAAGCGGTTAATTTATCTTTCGACCTGATGGGAAGAAGTCCGCTGGATACCATGTTTGACTTTGCAAAATTTGTTTATCAAAACAAATAACACCGCTTCTAATTGCCGCTGAATCTATTCCAACAAGGATTAAGTTGAATGGAAATATCAGCAAAGCATGGTAAAATAAAATCAAATGAAAGAACAATCAAGCATTCCTACATCCAAGGTGCAAAGGGCTAGCAGGTTTATTAAGACCGGTGCTAAAGTAGGTGGAAATTATATCAAGCATTATAGTAAAAAGGTTTTTAATCCTGAAATGGGCCGGGAGGAACTGGATAAAGACAACGCAGCCGACATTTATGAGTCGTTGAGTGAATTGAAAGGAAGTGCCTTGAAGGTTGCCCAGATGATGAGCATGGATAAAAACTTGCTACCAAAAGCCTATTCTGATAAATTTTCGATGGCGCAGTACAGTGCTCCTCCATTGTCTTATCCGCTTGTCGTAAAAACGTTCCAGCAAATATTCGGTAAAAATCCGTTAGCGCTTTTTGATTCTTTTACAAAAAATGCCGTCAATGCAGCTTCTATCGGGCAGGTGCACCAGGCTACTTTGGGTGACAAAAAGCTTGCAGTAAAGGTGCAGTATCCTGGCATTGCCGCCGCGATAAGTTCCGATCTTAAGCTGGTGAGGCCTATTGCGGTACGAATACTGAACATCAATGAGCGCGACCTGGACCTCTATATGGGTGAGGTAGAAGTAAAGCTACATGAAGAAACCGATTATGAGCTTGAACTGCGAAGATCGGTAGAGATCTCCGAGGCCTGTGCACATATCGACGGCCTGATTTTCCCTAAATATTACCCACAATTTTCAGGTAATCGCGTCATCACGATGGATTGGCTCGATGGCCAGCATATGCGGGATTTTCTGCTTACCAATCCGAGCCAGGAAGTGCGCAATGGAATAGGCCAATCCCTTTGGGACTTCTACGACTTCCAGATCCATACCTTGAAACAGGTACATGCCGACCCACATCCTGGCAATTTCTTATTTCATCATGATGGTACCCTGGGCATCATAGATTTTGGTTGCGTAAAGGTCATCCCAGAACATTTCTACACCAATTATTTTAAATTGATCAGGCAGGATGTGTTAGGAATGGATAATGAACTGAAGCGCATATTTAACGAGCTCGATTTCTTAACGGAGTCGGATACGCCAGAACAACGAACCTTCTTTACGGCGATATTCATCGAAATGATCACCATGTTAGGAAAACCATTTCATGTTAATGAGTTTGATTTTGGTGACGATACCTATTTCAAAGAAGTAGCTGAGCTTGGTGAGCGTATATCCAATTCTAAAGAATTTCGCGCTTCTAAAACTGCCAGAGGTTCAAAGCACGGCTTATATATCAACCGAACCTACTTCGGCTTGTATAATATGCTCAATGAGCTTGGCGCTAAGATCAATACCAAAAAGCCTGAGTGGCTTGAAGTTTTAGTCTAGTACCTGATGCTTTAATGTGCATATAAAGTTAAACTTGCTTACTTACACTGCATGACTAAAACAGTTTTATTGCCCTTACTTTTGCTGATTTTATTTTTCGGCTGTGAATCGAACAAGGCTGAAAACGATAAGCAGCGATTTTTCTTCAGGGGCAATCAACAGCTTGATATGAAGGAATATAAGCAGGCAATTCGGTTTTACGATGAAGTAATCAAGCTAGATCAGAAGTATGCCCCGGCGTATAACAACCGGGGAAACGCCTTATCAGGGATGGGCCAGTTTTACAAAGCAATAGAAGATTACAACAAAGCCGTTCAAATAAATTCTGACTTTACTGATGCCTATTTTAATAGGTCTAATGCTTTTTTCAATCTTGGGCAGTTCAATAGTAGCCTCGCAGACTTAAAGATTGTTGAAAAATCCTATGCCGATTCCGCTTATGTTCACTTTAGTAAAGGTTTGATATATAGTAAATTAGGCGATTATGATCGGGCGTTATCCAGTTTTGAACAAGCTTATGAAATAAATCCATCCAACGTAGAAATTCTTATTAATATTGGTACGGCAAGGTATTACCTCAAGGATTTTGATCGGGCCAAACAGGATCTGCAAAAAGCTATTCAAATGGACAGCCGGCAAGCGAATGCCTTTAACGCTATGGGACTACTTTTGGCGGAGGAAAGCCAGTACAGCGAAGCGATCAAAAATATAGACCAGGCTTTGGCACTCATTCCCGATGATCCGTTTTTTTTGAATAACCGCGGATATGTTTACCTCAAGACACAGCAACTGGAAAAAGCAGCAGTGGATATTAATCGAAGTATCGTCAAAGATCCCTATAATGGCTGGTCGTACAGAAACAAAGGCATCCTCTTGTTGGCGCAAGGAGAAGGTGAGGATGCTTTGCGCCTTCTTCAACAAGCTGCCAAACTGGATGCTACCATCCACGAAGTATTTTACTACACAGGAAATGCTTATCAAATGATCGGTAATTCAGCTGAAGCCTGCAAAGCCTGGAAGTTGTCGGCTGAGCGGGGAGAGGCTACTGGTATACAGGCAGCAGATAAAAATTGCACTTAGGCGCCATTATTCCAAAATGCAACTATTCCCGCTCGTGGTGATTTGATTTTTATTTGCGAATTTCCACTTCTCCTGCTATTTTCAAACTTTATGTTTATACTTGCTACCAGTGTAGTAAAAATTTCTAACATATGGCCAGATTAAATTTTCTAGAGGAAACGCGTTTCGAAAAACTCCCCGTTATCGTTTATCCTGATAAGGAGAGTGCTTCTGTTCAGGTGGCCCAGCAAATCGCGACGTTGATCAGGAGTCGGCAGCAGACCAATGACAGCGTAGTTTTAGGCCTGGCTACCGGTGCTACCCCGGTTTGCCTCTATGCTGAGCTGATACGCCTGCATAGAGATGAAGGTCTAAGCTTCAAAAATGTGGTTACCTTCAACCTGGATGAGTATTATCCCATGCATCCACTCGCTTCTCAGAGCTATGTCACCTTCATGAACGAAAATTTATTCGATCATATAGATATTGACGAAAACAACGTACACATACCTGATGGTACCCTGCCGCAGGATCAAATCCATGATTTTTGCCTTGATTACGAAAAAAAAATTGAGGCCTTAGGTGGGCTGGATCTTCAAATTCTTGGTATCGGTCGGACAGGACATATTGGGTTTAACGAACCGGGCTCGGCTCCTAATTCCGGTACACGATTGGTGACACTGGATGACCTTACCAGGGGAGATGCGTCACGCGACTTTGGAGGGAAGGAAAATGTGCCCCGGAAGGCCATTACCATGGGGGTAGGTACGATCTTCAAAGCGCGTAAGATTATTTTGATGGCATGGAGTGGCAAAAAAGCACCCATTGTGAAATACGCTGTGGAGGGAGAGATATCAGCAGATATTCCTGCTACATTTCTCCAGTTGGCGCAGCATGTTGAATTTGTACTTGACAAAGAGGCAGCTTCCGAACTTACGCGATTCAATACCCCATGGCTGGTGAAAGACTGTGTCTGGGATGAAGCCCTGATCAAGAAGGCCGTGATCTGGCTATCGTTCCGAATCAAGAAGCCTATTCTAAAGCTTACAGAAGAAGATTACAATATCAATGGTATGGCACAGTTGGCTACAGAATACGGGCCTGCCTATAATATCAATATTCGGATATTCAATCAGCTGCAACATACCATCACAGGTTGGCCTGGTGGCAAACCCGGCGCCGACGACTCACAACGTCCTGAGCGCGCTGAGCCTGCGAAAAAAAGGGTATTAATATTTTCGCCACATCCTGATGACGATGTCATTTCTATGGGTGGTACATTCATACGATTGGTTGACCAGGGCCACGATGTGCATGTTGCCTACCAAACCTCCGGCAATACCGCTGTTTGGGACGATGACGTTCTCCGCTATATGGAGTTTGCTATTGATTTTACCAAAAGTATCGGTAAAGACAGCGATGGCCTGGTGGCGCTATACGAGGAGATGCGAGACTTCCTTGCCAGGAAGCAACCTAATCAAGTCGACACCATAGAGATTAGAGATGTTAAGGGTTTTATCAGGAAGAGTGAAGCCTTTGCTGGTGCCCGATACGCTGGATTAAAAGATGATCATATCCATTTTATGGCCTTGCCGTTCTATGAAACAGGCAAGACGCAGAAAAAGCCACCGACAAAAATCGACATTGATCTTACAGTGAAGTTACTGCAGGAAGTAAAGCCTCATCAGGTGTTTGCAGCTGGCGATTTTGCAGATCCCCACGGTACCCACATCGTATGTTTCCATATCATTCTGCAGGCATTAAGCAGGATAAGGCAGACAGAGGAGTGGGCACAAGATTGCTGGCTTTGGATGTATAGGGGTGCATGGCATGAATTTCAGCCCCACGAAATTGAAATGGCCGTACCTTTATCTCCTCAGGAGGTATCGCGTAAAAGAAACGCCATATTCAAACACCAGTCGCAGAAAGACAGACCTGTGTTTCCAGGCGATGACTCGAGGGAGTTTTGGGAACGTGCAGAAGCTAGAAATAGGGAAACAGCAAGATATTATGATGATCTGGGGCTTGCAGACTACGAAGCGATGGAAGCTTTTGTTAGTTGGAAGTTTTAAGGTTGCGTTAATTTTTTATCAGGAACCATTCGGTGCTGATCCTGATAAATTATTTGCGCAGGAAGGAAAAACTGTAGGTAAATAAAAGCTACGATGGCCAAAATAGCGCCCGACCAGAAGCTGTAATGGAACATCCTGGCATCATTATCATACAGAAAGCCCGAAAATAACGCACCGGTACCAATGCCAATTTCCAGGGCTATGTACATCGTGGCCATGGCTCTGCCTCTGTGCTTGTCGTCACTTAAATCGATGGTCCAGGCAAAAACGGTAGGAGAATTCATGCCTACACCTACACCAAAGATAACTGCGGCAGCCAAAAACACCGGAGCAGATGTCGCTATGCCTGTTAGAACCATTGCAAGCGCCAGGATGATGCATGAAATCTTAAGAATGATAATCCGTCCGTATTTATCAGAAGCTTTACCTGCTATAAGCCTTATGGCTAACGACGAAATGGTAAATACCAGGAAAAATAACCCCTTATTTTTTATACCAAGATGTTCCGAAAAATCGGGAACAATTGTAAGAATGATACCAAATGAAAAGACGGTAAGCATCATTAGCAAAGAGGGTGGAAGAACGCGTTTCTCGTAGACGTCTTTCCAGGATATCTTCAGTAAACTGATATGGAAACTTTGTTTTACTTTTAATGTCTCTCTCATTCCTGCCAGGATCATGATTGATAATAGCGCTACACACGAGGATGTATAAAACATGGTGTATAAAGAAAAGGATGAAGCAATATAACTTCCCACGGCGGGCCCCATAGCCATACCCATGCTAGTGCTCAGTCCTAAAATACCCATAGCCTCGCCACGGCGGTGCGATGGTACGATGTCTGCTACATAAGCCGAAACGCCGGTAGGCATGAAGCCGGTAGAGAAGCCATGCATAAAGCGCAGTACCAAAAAGCCACCTACGGTAAGCAGAAAAGGATAAAATAGCGCTGCTATGAAAGAAATGATTGCCCCTAATATCATGACGGGAATGCGGCCGACTTTATCCGCGAGCTTACCACTGAAAGGTCGCGAGAAACCCGCTGTCAATGTAAATAACGCAATGATAAAACCCTTGTAATCGGCACCTCCCAGGCTGGTAAGGTAGCCGGGAAGCTCAGGAATTATCATGTTAAAGCTGCTAAAAAATAAGAAAGAGCTGAAGCACAAAATCCAAAACTGAAAATTATAAACCCTGATATTCTCCGGCTGCATTTCAAAGATTAAAGTGCAAATAAGGAACAGATTTAGCTTGGAACAAACAAATTTTACAAATAAAAATAATGGTTTACTTTACTTCAAAAACATTTGAAAATGATGGCTGTTTAAAGCATCACGAAGGAGAATTTATTTTTAAGCGGATTTTTACTATCCATCAATCCTGCAGCCCACCTTTTAATACTAACTTTTTATGGAACCACACTTTTTATTTGGAATAGTTGGCGCTATTATTTTGATTGTTGCTACCCTTGATATTCTTTGGACTACTTTGCTGATGAAAGGTGGCGGAATCATTACAACAAAAGTTACAACTTTTCTTTGGAGCCGACTTTTAATGATCCATCGAAGGACTGATTCCCATTTTCTTTTATCACATTCAGGCTTATTGATGGTTGCGATTACCATGTTGATCTGGTTGTCGTTGATTTGGTTAGGTTGGGGCCTGGTGTTTTTATCATCGGAAAATGCAGTCATTGATACCAACACCCTTCTTTCGGCCGATTTGAATTCGCGTTTTTATTACGCTGGTTACATTATTAT
>LXQK01000255.1:0-5959 GCA_001683905.1 Marivirga sp. ANT-B6 | reverse complement strand
TACTTTCGGCAGTGACCGAGAAACGCGCTTTGGCAGCATACATTAACGGTCTGGGGCATAATCCAGTCGATGTCATTTTACGGGCATGGAATGGTAAAGACTTTGGCCAATTGCCGCAACATTTCAATAATCTCGTGCCATTATTGAATTCCCTTGCGCAGCAGCAGCTGGCTTATCCTATTTTATATACTTTTCACAGTCCCCATCGGGAGACCGCTTTTGGTCCTAGTTTAGCTATTCTTGATGAAGCCCTACACTACTTTGAATTTGGCTTTAAGCCCGATAGTGGCATCGATAAGGTAACAATTTACGCGCTACGGAGGTCTATTACTATGATCTTGTCTTCCCGTGATATCCTGACGCAGGATGAGAACGACCCTGTTCCTCCTCTGCCCGATTTAAAACCATTAGAAAGCGCTGGATTTAACGTCATTAATTGCGAGCTTTTCAGAAACCACATGGAAATGTTGAATCCAAGGAGGCGGCAATTAATGCTTTTTATCAAGCTGACCGGGTGGGATTGGCAGGAGGTATTAGAATCTAAACTTGGTTCATATAGTGACGTACTTAAAAATCCCCAGAAGATCCACGGTTAATTAATATAAGATATGGATAAACTTGTTTTTATTTTGGCGCTACTGATGTCACTGGTCCACTTATTTGCCTATCGGGTAAAGTTGCTGAATCAAACCCCGCGAAGCATCTGGTTATCCATAGCTGGCGGCATCTCTGTTGCCTATATTTTTATGCATTTATTGCCGGAGTTGGCTAGGGGGCATGAGGTTGTAGCCGGTGACTCGGCAATTCCTGACCAGTTGGAGCATCCGCTTTACCTCCTGGCTTTGGTGGGTTTATGTTTATTTTATGGCCTAGAAAGATATGTAAAAATCAATAAGCATCGGAAATCCGGCGAGAAAGAGAATGGGGTGTTTTGGCCTCATGTCATCATTTTTTCACTCTATAATTTATTGATTGGGTATATTTTTGTGAATAGAGAAGATGAAAGTTCCGCTAACCTGATATTCTTTTTTGTGGCTTTAGCCTTGCATTTTTTTGTAAATGATTATGGATTGATTGAGCACTATAAAGAAGTTTATATCAAGAAAGGACGCTGGATTTTGTCTGCTTCAGTGCTGTTGGGTTGGCTGGTTGGTGTCTTAGTCGTCGTTCCGGAGATATACATCTTGAGTATAATGGCTTTTTTAGCTGGTGGAATTATCATGAATGTGCTAAAAGAAGAACTTCCCGAAGAGAAAGAAAGCAGATACTGGGCATTTATTGGTGGTGCGATCAGCTATACAGTACTTTTATTGCTTTCTGTTTAAATTATTAGCGTTGGCAGTCCAGCCAAGGATTAAATAGTAAACCGACGCCCGTGCCCCCTAAATCTTTTACTTCTTATTTGCCGATAAAAGAAATGGCTGTGGTTAGTGAAGAAAAAATACGTTTTTCGATATATGTTTTTATTGAACAATACCAGTTATCAGTGGTTATTTATTATATAGAAAGGCAAATAACCCAAAATAAAATATTCATATGAAAGAAAAGGTAGCGTCAGTTCCGGGACAAACTCAGGAGAAACAGCCTGGTAGAGAATATGCCATGCATCCTAAACCTCAGGTTATACGCGAGCAATATCGTGGAAGTGAAAAATTGAAAGGAAAAGCCGCATTCGTTACTGGTGGCGATAGTGGGATAGGACGCTCCGTTGCTGTGCATTTTGCAAGAGAAGGGGCAGATGTAGCCATTGTATACCTGGATGAAGACAAG
Source organism: Marivirga sp. ANT-B6 (assembly GCA_001683905.1). Lineage (GTDB taxonomy): Bacteria > Bacteroidota > Bacteroidia > Cytophagales > Cyclobacteriaceae > ANT-B6. The sequence goes on along the minus strand of LXQK01000255.1, from coordinate 4,189 downwards.
GATGCAGAGGAAACCAAAGCGATGGTAGAGCAGGAGGGAAGCAGGTGTTTACTAATTAAGGGCGACATTGGGGGTGAGCAATTTTGTAAAGCTGCTATTGAAGAGACGGTAGCTGCTTTCGGACGATTGGACATCCTTGTGAATAATGCTGCGGAGCAGCATCCGCAGGAAAATTTTGAGGATATTTCAGCCGACCAGCTGCGCAAGACTTATGAAACTAATATATTCTCATTTTTCTATTGTACTAGCGCAGCCATGAAGCATTTGAAGGACGGTAGTGCGATCATTAATACCAGCTCGGTGACAGCTTACCGGGGTAGCGAAGAGTTGATCGATTACTCTTCTACCAAAGGTGCCATTGTGTCCTTCACCCGATCACTTGCCAAAAGCTTGGCAGAAAAGAATATCAGGGTTAATGCTGTAGCACCAGGGCCAATCTGGACGCCCTTAATTCCTTCTACTTTTGATAAAGAAAAAGTGGGAAGCTTTGGGAAAGACACCCCAATGAAGCGCCCGGGACAACCTTCTGAAGTGGGCCCGGCCTATGTATTTTTAGCTTCGGAAGATGCCTCATACATCACCGGCCAGGTAATACATATCAATGGTGGGGATGTAGTGGGTGGATAATTATTTTAAACTTTAAAATTACCAATGATGGAAAACAATTTAAGCGAAAAGAAAATTGCAATACTGGTATCTCATGGATTTGAGGAATCAGAATTTACACAACCTAAAAAGGCGTTGGAAGAAGCCGGCGCTAAAGTACATGTTATATCGCCCGAAACTGGGAAAGTGAAAGCGTGGAGTGGGAAGAATTGGGGCGGAGAGTATGATGTGGATATGTCATTGGACCAGGCCAAGCCGGAAGAATATGACGGCTTGTTGTTGCCAGGTGGCGTAATGAATCCCGATCATTTAAGAGCCAACGAAAAAGCTGTAGGTTTTGCCAGACACTTTTTTGAAAGCGGCAAGCCAATCGCAGCAATATGTCATGCGCCCTGGTTATTGATAGAAACAGGCGCATTGCAAGGCCGCACAATGACCTCTTATAAGTCTATTAAAACTGATTTAATGAATGCGGGCGTCAACTGGGTTGATAAGGAAGTTGTTGTTGATCAGGGATTGGTTACAAGCCGGAATCCCGATGATATCCCTGCCTTTAATCGCAAAATGCTCGAGGAATTCAGAGAAGGAGTACACGAAGAACAAAAGACTTTATAACTTTTGATAGCTTGCCGGAAACGGCAAGCTATTTTTTTGCTAAACTTTATCCCGAATTTTTATGAAGGATTTTTTGAAGGTTTTTATTTTACTCGTGGTCATCCTGGTATTTATATCAGGTGTTTTTCTCTTGAACACAATTGTAAACCCTTACTGGCTTACTTTCATTGGGATATGATCTCGCTGCAGCGATCATCATATATTTTATCAGATTTTACGGGGGAAGAGAAGGAAACGAGCGACTTTTTTATAAAAGGCTCAAGTGGGTATACATATATCAAAAACTGTTTCTTCCTTGATATCCGATTTATAGTCCAGGCGACCATTCAATTTACCCAATGCTGTCTGTGCTATATATAAACCTAACCCTGAACCTTGAGAGAGCTCAGTACCCCTAAAAAAGATATCAAAAATTCTATGTTTGAATACATCATGAATACCAATACCATTGTCAATCACCTGGATGTGTAACTGTCCTTGTTGTGTGACCGTATTTATTTTTACATACGGTTTTTTATAGTTATTAAAATCGGCGTATTTTATACCATTTTCAATGAGGTTTTCCAGGGCCAACATCACCATTTTCCGATCTGTTTTTACCTCAAGCGAGTCAGGAATGTCATTATACACCGCTATATCTTTTCGATTACCCTTTTTAACGAGCCCTACAATTTCGTCAATAAGGTCATGCAGGTTAATCTGCTCAGACTGCGGCTCGTAATATTTTAGATTGTTCACGCTCAAGAGCCGCTGTAAAACATTGTCGAGAAGAATCGCGGTGCTATTTATCAGGTTGTCATATTTTACCCTATTTTCGAGATTGCCTTCTATTAATAGTAAATTAGATAAGCCAATTAGTCTGGCAAGAGGACCTCTGATATCGTGTGAAGCACGGTATACAAAATCATTCAACTCCGATACCACCACCTTAATCTCATTCTCGGTTTTTATCCGCTGGGTAATGTTGGAGGCAAGTACAAGCTTACCGCGACGCCCCTGATAGACGATAGGGTGAGATTCAATCTCCACGAATAACAGTTCGCCATCCTTTTTGATATGCTTCCAGGTACCAGAAAAGGAGTGACCATCTTTTACATCTTGCGAAAAATTTTCCCTTAATTTGTCGTGGTCTTCAGAGGGCCGAATATCTAACAAGGTCATTGATAAAAACTCTTCCTCACTATATCCATAGTGTTGAATAGCTGCTTTGTTAACCAGAAGAAAATTCCATGTATCAAGGTCATAAATCCACATCGGAATGGGATTACATTTGAACATGATCTTGTACTTGTCTTCTATTTCTTTATTGATGGCTGACTGTTGACTGAGTTGAGCGGTATAACTTTTCTGTAAAGCTACGATTAGTAAAATAGTGAAAATGATGAAAACAGTAGCTTTTATAACATTAACCAGAAGAGGCTTGTCCTGAAGGTTAAAAATGGTGAGCAGAATAAGATCCGAAAGTAGGATCCAGATAAGTCCCAGTACTAAAAATATGGCATATATTTTATAGGAAGTCGTACCAGTTGTTTTCATATCAAGCGGTTAGAGCTAAAGCTAGATATGAAATATAGCATTTTTTTCTTCTGATTTAAAAATAATGAACTTTCAGAAGCTAATTTATATTTAATCTACCCATATGGAACAGGAAATAGAAAAAGAGATGATAAAAACATATTTTTTCAGTAATAGGATTTTTTAATTTTGTTGCATTAAAAAAGCTTTTATAAAATCATCGATATCTCCATCAAGCACATTCTGAACGTCGGTTCTCTCGGTGCCTGTTCTATTATCCTTTACAAGCTTATAGGGGTGAAGTACATAATTTCTGATTTGTGACCCGAAGTCTATTCTTTTTTTGGTACTTTCAATTTGATCTCGCGCCTCATTCTGCTTGTCTACTTCCAGTTGATATAACCTCGATTTAAGCATATTCATTGCTTTTTCCTTGTTTTGCAATTGCGAGCGTTCCTGCTGGCACTCAACGACGATACCGGAGGGTGCATGTTTTAGCCGAACGGCAGTTTCCACTTTATTGACATTCTGCCCACCAGCTCCACCAGAACGAAAGGTGTCCCAGGTGATATCTGCCGGATTGATTTGGATGTCGATGGTATCGTCTACGATCGGATAGGCATAAATGGAAGCAAAGGAAGTGTGCCTTCTACCACCACTGTCGAATGGGGATATGCGTACCAACCTATGAACTCCGATTTCCGCTTTAAGGTATCCGTAGGCAAAATCACCTTCAAATTCAAGCGTAGCAGATTTAAGTCCGGCAGCTTCCCCAGCCTGGTAGCTTACCTGTTTTACACTAAAGCCATGGCTCTCACCCCACATGATATACATGCGCATCAACATTTCCGCCCAGTCCATGCTCTCGGTACCACCAGCGCCGGGGTTTATTTCAAGCATGGCGTTTAGCTGGTCTTCATCGTTACTAAGCATCTTTCTAAATTCCAGGTCCTCAATAGAGGCTAAAACCTTCTGGAAATTCTGATTGATTTCATCTTCTTCACCATCGCCAGCTTCGTAGAACTCATGAAGGATTTCCAGGTCTTCGAATTGTGCAAGCGCTTTTTCAAAGCTATTTGTCCAAATTTTTTTGGCTTTTATCTCTTTCAGTATGCGCTCAGCTTCTTTGGTATCGTTCCAAAAATCCTGTTGCGTCGTGAAGTTTTCTTCTTCTTCTATCTCCTTTTTCTTCGTATCGTAGTCAAAGGTACCCCCTCAAAGCAATCAATCTTGCCTTTAAATCCTTAATCTGTTCCGTTGTCATGGTCTAACTTTTAAAAGCACAAATGTCTATATAATAATGTGTATTTTCAACCGCTCAGCTAAAATGATTATGAGTTCTAGTTGCTAAACCTGATAAAGATTTAATTTACCAAATAGCTATCAAATTGGTGTTCGAATATTCATTTTTAGCGCTTGTTGCATATAGTTATTCAATTATGAGTTTGTGTTT
>LXQK01000254.1:40826-44625 GCA_001683905.1 Marivirga sp. ANT-B6 | reverse complement strand
AATATGCGAATACTTTGACATATAGTGATGGTTCAAATGACAATGTCCAAAAATCAGAAATTCAATTTTTTGAGAATAGAGACAGTAGAACTCATTTCCTTATCCGATGGGATGGAAATTCCCCTCGTCACATAGGATCAGAAGAAGATATTAAGGAGAAAGGATTTATCAGGCTAAGTTGTCAGGAAGGAGACAAAATTTACGAATTCATGTCAGAAAAGGCCACATTCACCGTAACCGACAAAAAAATTATTTACATAGAAGATAAATTTACTTCCACTTATCCTGCATATGAACTAGAAGGAAATTTTGATGGAATCTTTACATCACAACCTTCTGCCGAAAAAGTAAAGATTAAGGGAAAACTAAAGCTGGTAAATAAAATCAGAAAGGCCAGAGCTGTTACTGGCGAAGACTGAAAAATAAGAAGAATAAGAAAAGGTTATTGAGTCGACAGAAATTTACTTTTTCCGGCATATCACATACGTAGCATCTTGATCTATAAAACCATTTGCTAAATAAATACTCAAGAAATAATTCAATGAGAACAAAATCAATTTTTTACTCGATCTTATTTGCCATATTATTAGTGAACTTATCATGTAAAGATGACGATTCTGATATGAAAGTTAATGAGGATAAGGCTTATTATGAATTTACACCACAAGATGGAGATCTTGCAGGGAAGACTTTTAAAGCGTTGGATTTTGCCGTTACAAGTACAACAAGTTTTCATGAAAATCAGGACATTAAACGATCAGGCATAACATTTTATGAAGGAAGAAACATTACGACTGAGTTCCTTATTCGCTGGAATGGAGATAATCCATATCCTATAGGGACAGAAGTAATTAATAATGAGGAAGGATATATTAGATTAACAGGTATGGAAGGAGAGAATATTGTTGCGTTTATTTCGGAAAATGTAGCATTTACGGTAACTAACAAAAAAGTTATTCAGCTAGAAGATAAAATTGGTAAAACAACTTATCCTGCCTATGAGCTTGAAGGAAACTTTGAAGGAATTTTTGTATCACAACCATCTACAGCAAAGGTAACAATTAAAGGAAAACTGAAGCTGGTAAATGCAATTGGTTAATTAATTTAATACACACAAAATTCTAAAGCGAAACTTCATTATTTTGTGCATTAGCTAATAGGAGTGGAAATTAGATATAACTATCTCTACAAACGGTGTAAGCCGACAGCTTACAAAGATTCAATTGAAATACCGAATTATATTATCAACTTGCATTAATAATATTACTTGGCTAGTCTAAGTTGCGGGCTTCATTATTAATTCATAATTTTATCGATCAAAACTTCTACAGGGAAAACGACTGGAAAGTACCATTTTTTGTCCTAACGAAATACTGTACAAATTGGACTAGTTGGTCGGCAAAAACTCAGGTGCTTTTCTATGCCTTGTACCAATCTCATAGGCGTAGGCTATTTCCAGTAAAATAGGTTCACTCCATGCGCGCCCAAAGAAGGATACGCCGACGGGAAGCGCATCCACAAAACCCATGGGCACAGTGATGTTTGGGTAACCGGCATGTGCTGCAGGCGAAGAACTGCCTAGCTGAAAGCTGTCGCCATTGGTTAGGTCAGTTTTCCATGCCGGTCCTCCTGTGGGCGATACGATAGCGTCCAGATCATGCATATCCATCACTTTGTCAATTCCTTCTTCTCTGCTACCCTTCATCATTTTTGCCAATACCTCCTTGTACGCCTCAGAACCTAAATCCTCCTTTTCCTGTGCCATTTCAAGGTACCGTTGGTTAAAATGCTGTAACTCTACAGAGTCAGACAAATTGAAGACAATTAACTCCCCCAGGCTTTTAATGGGCGCTTTAGAACCGAGCGACTGAAAATACTTATTCAGTCCGTCTTTATATTCAAAGAGCATGACTTCAAAAGAATAGTTTCCGATATTAGACTTAGAAATCTGGTCAAGCTCTATAATTCGGGCGCCCTTGGTTTTCAAATAGTCTATCGTTTCGTACATCAAGGAATCTACTTTATAATTAGCGCCTAAAGCTGCCTTATAAAAACCAATACGTTTACCTTTTAGCCCATCTTCTTTAAGAAATTGGGTATAGTCTTCATGGTATTTTCCCTTACTTGCAAGCGTTTTGGCATCAGCCTCATCGACGCCAACCAGTGCTCCAAGACAAATCGCGGCATCGCGAACGGTTCTGGCCATCGGTCCGGGCGTGTCCTGGGTAAAAGATATAGGTATAACGCCGGAGCGACTAACCAAACCTACGGTAGGTTTAATGCCTACAACACCGTTGGCGTGCGATGGACATACGATTGATCCATTCGTTTCCGTGCCTATAGCCAATACAGTTAAATTGGCAGACACAGCTACTGCTGACCCCGAACTTGACCCGCAGGGATTACGGTCTAGCACGTAAGGATTCTTCGTTTGCCCTCCTACGCCACTCCAGCCACTGGTGGAAAGCTCGCCTCTAAAATTAGCCCATTCGCTCAAGTTGGCTTTACCTATAATGATGGCGCCTGCAGTACGCAACTTTTCAGCCACATCACTGTCTTGCAAAGGAAACGAGTTCTGTAAGGCACGCGACCCCGCTGTGGTAGGCATTTTATCGTGTGTATCGATATTGTCTTTTAAAATAACAGGGATACCATGGAGTGATCCGGTAGCCTTACCGTCGCGAATTTGTGCATCCATTTTCTCTGCCAACGCTATGGCATCAGGATTTACCTGTATTACAGCATGCAGGTTGTGCCCATGATGGTCGATCTCATCGATTCTAAGCAGATAAGCCTCTACAACATCCTTTACTGTAAACGTCCCCTCTTTATACCCTTTCTGCATGGTGGTAATATCCATCTCCAGAAAAGGAAACTTTCCATCTGCAGACTCTTGATTTTCTCCGGGAACTGGCTGGCAAGCCACTTGAAAGAACAGTATAGTGGCCAGCATTAGGCGCATTGGCAAATTGTATATTTTTGTATTAACCCATTTTCGTTCCATCTTACTTTTTTAAGTTTGCTGCGTTTTTGTGCGTTCTTTATCGTCAAGAATTACACACAATCGGCGCAGTCTCCTACGCCGTTGTTAATTTAATTTTAATTTAGCGAAAATAAAAAGAACTGGTCAACACTATTCTGGCCACGCCCATGTCTTGATGACAAGTCAGTTCACGACTTTTTACTACTGGCATCAATAGCTGCCTTTTCAACCATTATTTTAACCGAATTGCCCATTTCATTTTTCATAAAATCGAGGACGCCATAGATCAAAAGAACAACGCCAAACATCTCCATCAACTCTTCCAGCGTGATCACTAAAAGCAGCATAGCACGGGAGCCCTTCCAATAGTAGCTATTCAGCAACTCCATGCCCACTGCACCACCTACGAAAATGAAGCCAGCAGCTATAAATAACGTTGCCGTTCTTTTTGGAAGATGCCTTAAAAACCTGATAAAATACAAGCCCACGACGACAACTAAACCAAAATACGGTACTACCCACGCAAAATATAAGAAACCCATCGTTTCGGAAGGAAGATAGTCTCTGATAAACTTAAACTTCTCGTGGATCTGTGCTGCTTCATCATAGGCCAGCAGAAAGAAAATTACACCAAGAATAATCCATTGCTTCGCAAAGGGTTTTCCGTTACCTTTTCTGATCGCCCCCACGATCAATAATAGCAGCGAAGCAAACAGTAAAGCGGATACAGAATAAACTGTTGGAAAACTCGCTTCTGCATTGAAGTAAAACACCTCGAAGATGTAGCGAAGCTCGTACCCATAAACCAGTTGTGTA
>LXQK01000254.1:38098-40710 GCA_001683905.1 Marivirga sp. ANT-B6 | reverse complement strand
TGATATACGTTAAAATTTTGCTACTTTTTTGGGTCTAATCGGAATGTCTATATGCATTGTGTAAATAATTAATGTTAAAAATTAACATAAAGTTAATAGAATTATTAAATCGAGACGACAAATGACCTTTAAACACTTGCCTCCCTTATTGGAACCCTGTAGCTGGGGTAAACAGGGAAAAAAATGTCGACAAGCATAAATGATTTTTTTTGCTGAAATGTAACTTATAATTAATATTCATGTTATCATTCCCTAATCATATCAAATTGAGCATTTAAGTAAGTTGGCCAATATTCACGTTTCTATTTTGGATAAACAATCAGCATCTGGCCCACAGCCACAAACCATAAGTCAAAGCAAATTACCTCTTTACCTTTCCCTTGCTCTAGTAGTGGCTGCTGTAGCCAGCTACTTTCTAATACCCGCCGTACAGCACTTTCTTAACGAGGCCTGGAGCATTCTTACCAGTGGGAACGAGGGTGAGATAAAAGAATGGGTAGCACAATTTGGCATTTGGGGTCCGATGATCATCATTCTTGCCATGGTTTTACAAATGTTTCTATTGGTTATTCCAACACCTTTACTTATGGTAGTTACTGTATTGGCATATGGTGCCATCATTGGAAGTATTATTATATTAGTAGCTGTATTTTCCGCCTCCACAATCGGATATCTGATTGGGGCATACCTGGGCCAACCAATCGTAGGAAAGTTAATGGGCAGAAAAACAGAAGAGAAGATCTCTTCTTTTATTGATGATTACGGCTTCTGGACGATCATCGTAACACGCCTTAGCCCTTTCTTATCGAATGATGCCATCAGCCTGATTGCCGGCATGTTACGAATGGGATATTGGCGATTTATAGCTGCTACATTAGTGGGAATTGCCCCACTCACCTTCCTTATTGCTTACCTGGGTGAAGATATCAACCGGCTAAAATCCGGCCTCATTTGGGGTTCGATCATCAGTTTCATCCTTTTTGCAGGTTTTATATGGTGGGATAAGCGTAGAACTAAATAGTGTAATAAAAAAGGCATCATGAGGACGCCTTTTCTGTTTGTATAAGGTAAGGATTATCTTTTTCCACCGAAAATAAATGCGCCTACTCTAATTCCTACATATAATTATATCAAAAACTTAAAAATTTGACTGCTAATAGGGGATGCCTTTGAATCAGGCTTAAAATCAACACTCCAAAATTTATACTATTTTATACCATGAAGGCCAATCAATCATTTTAAACTACAGTTATTGAATCAACCACCGGATTTGAATGCATTTAATTTAATATTTCAGGAATAAATCTAATAGTATACTGCTGTTTAATAGGTGCTATTAAATAAGCTTCTTTGGTTCGGGGATTCCAGGAATCGTCCCCTCCTACACCCATCATTTTATGGTCAATATTGATCGTAATAGTTTGGGTATTTTCAAGCTCATAAGTATGAGTAGCCTCAGTCAGGTTTTCTTGTGTATAGAGATGTGCGGAGATGTTCATATGATGTAAGGGAACGAGTGTAAATCCAACTCCATTATCGTTTTGAAAAGAGACCCAACGTACCGCTGTTTTATTCCCATTCTCCTGTGGCAAAGGGTACGGCACATATTGACCTTGCACTGTGCCTTCATAAAGCCCGATTAACGCAGCATCTTTTCTATCAATATAATTTTCGAAAGGGCCTCTGCCATACCATTTTATATTGGAGAAGTCATCAGGCGCAAACCATTGGATGCCAGCGCGAGGGAGGAAGGGTACTTCTTTATTAAAGTTGGCGGCCAGTCGAACATCAAACATACCATTTCCGTAAAAACTGTATTCAGTATCGCAGGTAATTATTGCGCCATTATCACCCTCCAACAAGGTTATAACCGTTATTTTATTTTTGAAGCCCGGCGTAAGATAAATGGTATCCACTTTACTCTTAAGCTTGTGAAGGCCGGCACTACGCCATCGCTGCGCATAGCTTTTGTCTCCTCCCCCAAGGTCATTATCAAGAGGTGCTCGCCAAAAGTTATGTTGAGGTCCTCCACTAATCAAAGTTTTATCCTTGTAGGTATAGCTCGTTAGTAAACCTGTATTGCTATTGATGGTAGCCTTAAAAGAATCCCCGCTAACTTCAAAAGAATCCCTCGTCCTTAGTATAGAAATTTGACTATTGCCTGTTGGCGGATAAAATTGTTTTTGCAGATGATAAGGAGATATTTCAAACTGATCCCATGCGATGAGGTGTCCCTTATCAGACCATGAGGTGGCATCTTTTGTCATAATATAGCAGTTTAAATAGTATTCTGAATTGGTAAAATCTTTTGTTGTAATTGGTAACTCAAATTGCTTTTCCTGCTGCGCTGCAATAGGTAAATCCTTGATGCTACCCTCCTCTATTAGCTTACCATTGGCCGTTATCGTCCATTTTAGCTCCAAATGACTCAAATCCTGAAAGTTATTTTTATTACGGATTGTAATTTTTCCTTGTGCCGCGTTTACACTTTTGATCTTCACAGGAGACTGCACATATTTAGCTTCCATAATCTCAGGCTGAATTGCTCCATCAGGGAAAACCAGTCCGTTCATACAAAAATTACCATCATGGTTAAGCTCACCAAAGTCACC
>LXQK01000254.1:36535-37941 GCA_001683905.1 Marivirga sp. ANT-B6 | reverse complement strand
CTGCATCCGTGGATACTTTTCGAACATATCCCAGTAGTCTGAGAAATTCCCCAGGCTATTGCCCATGGCATGTGCATACTCACATACTATTACTGGTCTTGTCGGATCTTTCTGCATCAACTCCACCAATTGCTCCGTACTTGGATACATTGTACTGATGATGTCAAAACTGTTCAAATCGTCTATATAGGCTGGGTTTCTGCTTTCATAGTGAATTGGCCTGCTTGGGTCGATTTTTTTCATCGCTTTCGCCATAGCATTAAAATTCTGACCGACGCCGGATTCATTCCCCAATGACCATGCAATAATAGAGGGGTGGTTTTTATCCCGTTGCACCATGGATACACCTCGATCAATAAAAGCTTTCTGCCAGCTCGGATTATCAGCCAGTAACCAATCCTTAGAAGCACCTTCCAAAGTAGACATCACCCACAAATCGTGGCTTTCGATGTTGGCCTCATCTATTACATACATCCCATAGGCATCGCAAAGTTTGTAAAACTCCGGCTGGTTAGGATAGTGCGCAGTACGTACAGCGTTAAAATTATGGCGTTTCATCGTGAGTATATCCTGCAACATAGCGTCGCGGGTCACAGCTCTTCCATTTACCGGATCCGTATCATGCCTGTTCACACCTTTGATCATAATGGCTTGACCATTCAACAATAGCTGACCGTCTTTTATTTCTACTTCCCGAAAACCGATACGATCACTTATTTTCTGCAAGAGCAACCCATTTAAATCTGATAGCGCGATTTCTAATGTATAAAGATTGGGCGTTTCAGCATTCCATAGTTTAGGGCTTTTAATTTGTTTGAATAACCTTGTGGCACTTTGAGATTTGTCCTTAAATTTCTCAGTTTTTTTGCGCTCCTCAAAAACGACGGTCCCCTGATCATCTATTAATTTAATAGTGATATTATGTGGCTGAGCTACTTTCCCTGAATGATTATTGGCAAAGATATCCACTGAGAAATCTGCATTTTGATAATTTTCATCAAGATCGGTATGCACTTGATAATCCCAAATATGCGCTTTAGGTAAGCTGTATACAAATACATCACGATAGATACCACTCAGGTCCCAAAAGTCCTGATCTTCCAGATAAGTTCCGTCTGACCAACGAATGACTTTTGCTGAAATAGTATTTTCTCCCGCCTTTATGTAAGGCGTTATATCAAATTCAGCAGGCGTCATGCTTCCTTCGCTATAGCCTACTTTTTTACCATTTACCCATAGGTAGAATGCTGATTGCACGCCACCAAAATGAATAGTAACTATTTGATCATGCCATTCTTTTGGAAGCGTAAAAACCTTTCTATACAACCCCGTTTCATTTACATCGGTCGGCACTTTTGGGGGATTAGGCTTAAAAGGTGTCTTTATATTTAGATAAATCGGGTGGC
>LXQK01000254.1:14161-36380 GCA_001683905.1 Marivirga sp. ANT-B6 | reverse complement strand
GAAATTTTCATCCGTAGCAAGTGGTGAATCGTAATATTTAAATCTCCAGTCACCATTAAGGGAGAGCACATTATCGGCCTCCTCTTCGAGAAAGTAAGTATGCGCTGGCAATTTGTTAATCCCGATGACAGTTTCATCCTGCCATTCCTGTGCGTAACTACTGGCAGCTAAAGAGAGTAAAATTAAAGTTATCAGCACTTTAGGCTCGATGATAATACTCGACATAATTATTCAACTTTTAAGAGGTTTTCTAATTCGTTAATATAGAAGGTCATTAATAACTCAAGTTTCGCAGCAACCGTTTTGTCACAATTTTTGCTTCCAAAGGCAAAAATTCCGCCAAAACTACATCCTAACTTCATTAACATTTGCCCCCGCTGGGGTCAGGAGCAGAAATTTTTAAGATTTCTGAAACGGAAAATAATAATCCTGCTTTTAACAGCGCTGAGGAGGCTTATGCCCCTCTCAAATTCCTTAAATCAATGTGCGAAACATGAGTTAAAAATATACAATAAATATCACCATTTTTAATCTTTTACGATTAGCCGCCCTATCTTAACATTATTTTCGGATTCAAGTCTTAACATGTAAATCCCTGTTCTGATCGAAAGCGGTAGCGATAGAACTTTAACCTCATTTGTCAGCATTTGTGCGGTAAGAACCACCCTTCCTGCCACATCAAGTAGCGTTATCTGAAGCGCATCTTCGTAGTTTGCAGATAGCTGCAAAGTTTGACCCTTTTTTATAGGGTTTGGATACATCATCAATACACTCGTTGTAAATTCATCTTCTATTGCAGCTGAAGTACTCTTTACATTTTGGGCAAGTGACCGAGATGAAGTAGTTCCAGTCGCAATAAAAGGCGAAAGCACACTGCCCGGGACCACTTCTGATGCCGTAGCTGTGCTCTCACCAGGTTTGCTCCAACCGACCGCAAGATGGTCTCCTCCGCTCCGCTCTTTGTGCAATGCTTCTATGTAATATTTTTGCCCAGCTACCAGTGCTATAGTTGTAGACTTTTGAGATGCATATTTTGTCCACTCCAACTGGCCTGTCCAGTCGTTACTAGAGGCAATAAGCGTAGCATTTACAGGGTTATCATCACTGCTAATGTATAATGCAGATCGGTCATCAGCAGAAACCCAAAAGGTGTAGTTTCCGGTAACTGTTGGGTAAATATAACCTCTGATCCTTTGTCCATATTCATCGGCCCAGTTGCTGGTTTGGCTAGCATTATTCCAATTAACAGCCTGAAAGCTGCTGAGTTCATCAGCTGCGGTCGGATTATTTGGGTAGTTTACATTATTGGTCAAGTCTCCAATTGCCTTTCCGCTAATTCCCGTCCAATACGCTCTGGAAATAAAGCCTGTCGCTTCCGTAAAGGGTGATAGGGCGCTCCCAGGAATTACTTCAGTAGGGACAGCAGTAGATTGCCCTGGCTTGCTCCACCCTACAGATAAGTGATCGCCACCTGAACCTTCCTTATGAAGTACTTCAACATAATATTTTTGTCCTTCCACCAATGAAATGACACCCGATGTCTGCGAAGGAAACTTATTCCACTCCCTAAATCCACTCCATGTAGCATGGCTGGCAATTAGTACGGAATTGTTAGGGTTACTATTCGAGCTAAGGTAGAGTTCACCGCTGTCATCCCCAGCTATCCAGAAAGTGTAATCTCCAGTGTAGGGTGCTGTAACATAGCCTCTGATCCGTTGTCCGTAATTATCTGCCCAGGTGTTATTGTCAGTAATATTATTCCAATTAACTGCCTCCAGTGAAGTTAATTGGTCAGCTCCAGTCGGACTATCAGGATAATTTACATTACTGGTCAAATTACTGATACTCTTCCCATTGTTGCCTATCCAATATTCGCGTGTGATCACGCCTTCTCCTGACGGGGGCGCTGGTAGTACTGTAATAGTTGAAGCTGCTGTAAATCCTCCATCGTTTGTAGCGGCTGTAATGGTAACTTGCCCAGTTTGATTAGCCGTAACCAGGCCGCTATTATCGACAGAAGCAATGGCCGCATTGCTACTGCTATAAGAAATGCCTTGATCGCTGGCATTTGCAGGAGAAACTGATGCAATTAGCGAGCTTGACTCACCTACAACAAGATTTAAGGACGACGGTTGTAGCGAAATATCAGTAACATTAATAATAACTCCACTATTGCCTAAAGTAAATTGCTTAAAAGTAAGCTGTCCTGAGAGCGAGGTGGGCGAAACAGACATAAATTCTATTGTTTGTACCTGCTCAGGATCCAGATCTCCCAGATGCTGCGAATAGTCAAAAGAAATAGTTTTTAAACTGTTATCACCTGGTACGGTAAAGTCATAGTTAGATCTGTCAATTTTACCACCGTTAATATCAATCAATTTTGCCCTCATACGAACCTCGATCGTACTCTGTACTGTGAATGTGAGTTCGGAATTTTGTGAGACATCGACTGTATAGCCATTGTTCAGGGTAATCAGATAAGGTTTTTTATATTGGTCCATCCCACTAAAATCCAGTGTTAAACCATCGTTCTGACTCCTATTTAAAATAAAGTTTGATCCTGTAGACTGCACCACATCACCGATAACCGTTCCGGCATAATCGGTACTTAAAAATTCAGCTCCGGCAGTAAATGATCCCGTATTATCAACCACTTCAACTGTTTTCTGATCCGATGATTGGAGGCCATCATCATCCGTTAAGGTAAGCTCGAACGTATAGATGCCTGCAGCAGGATTGCTAAGTATTAATTCCTCAGTATCGCTACCACTTGTGCTCACCGCAGGGCCACTAATTTTTTGCCAATTGTAATCCGTTACGATACCATCTGAATCCCCGGTGAAGCCTGACAACCTAATTTCTGATACAGGACTTGTAAATATTCTTTTTGGGCCTAGTTCAATTACTGGCGGTATCAATAAAGTAGCTAAGTCGATGTCTCCTACCTTGAAATTATCCAGCACTAATGTGCCGGTGGTAGTGGCTGTGCTGATCTGCATCAACTGTATTTCACTAACGCTGGTGGCATCTATATTTGCAAGATCAGCGGCAAAGTCCAAGTTATAAGTTTGACTCGGTTGCCCCCCTGTGAGGTTAATTTCATAGGCAGGCAAATCAATACTTTGTCCATTTAAGTCAATAAGTTTTACTCTTATCGTTACCGGTGCAGTGCTGCTCATGTCAAAAGCAACTGTTGCATTCCCTGATAAGTCAAGTGCTGCCTGGTTGTTGAAAATAAGCCTGAACATCTTTTCAAACTGACGAAAACTGTTCAATGAAATAGTCAATTCTCCATTCTGGGAATAGCTGGCACGCGTGTCCTTTCTTACCTCAAAAGCTGAGTTTCCTGCTTCTGCCCCAAAGAAATTATGATAAACTGAAGTTTTATTGATCAATGCATTGGGCAAAAAGCCATAGGTGAAAACGGATACAAAGTCCGACGAGCGTCCCCCTTCATTGTCAATTACCTCTAGCTGGAACTGGTATTCCCGATCCGGCTGCAAGTTGCTTAGGTTGAGATTTAAAGTATTAGCCCCTGAAATAGTGGCGGAAGGTCCGGTTAATTGCGTCCAACTTACTGAGGATATACTGCCATCAGCATCAGAAGCAGCACCTGTCAGGCTTATTTCGGAATAAGGTTTCGAAAGTATCCGATTGGCTGGAGCTTTAACAAATGGAAATTGATTTACTATGCTGCCATCACTTTGGGTGGCGAAGATAATTACTTCGTCAGTCCCCATAGGTACAGCCGACTGCGTGATAGCAGACCACTGAACAGTTTCACTCAAAAGACCTACCTTATTTATAGTATATTTCAAAACATCCTGAATGGTCGGCTCCCAGCCACTAGCCGAAAAATTAACATTTATGGCAGACTGGCTTCGATTGATAAGGGCGAACATTGTTTTGCCATCTGCACCCTCTACACTATAACCTTCTACATCTAAATTATTTGTAGAGAATACTGACTTGATGTTTCCCACCCCATACTGTCGGAATAACTTTAACACATTGCCAGCCGGATTTAAGCCAGTGTAATCACTTTTGATTTTACCATAAGTACCGTCTGCAGCATTCCAGGAGAATGTAGCATCCACCAGTCCCTGCTCTAAAGTATATTTATAAGAAAGCGCATCGAATACTCCACCAATTTCACTGCGCATGAACCGGAGATTTAGATCCTGCAGATAACTTGAGTAGATATTCCATTCGTCCAGCCATATAGGAACACCGGCAAAACCGTTATTGTCTAACTTACTGCGCAATGAACTTGCCCCATTGGCAAAATTATCAGCACGGTTATAAACAACTGTAGTATCAGCTTCCTCTGTCCCGCCATACTGGTGGTATGAAAAGATATCAAAATCCCCAGGGTTGAGATAACTTAAAAAATGATTAATATTGCTTTGGTAGGGCTCACGGAAGGCACCTGCCACGATTTTAATGCTTGGGTCAACTGCAAGCATAGCGGTTCTACAAGTCTGATGGATTGATGCCAATATTTGCATATCGACATTACCGCTATAACCACCCTCCTTATCCTTTTCGTTGAACGGCTCCCAATACTGCACATTAAAGCCATACTGGTTGTTTACAATATCTACCAACTCCGCGCAAAACTCAGCATAAGCTTGAAGGCTATCTGGGTGCAAACGTTTGCCGTCAGCAGCCTCAGCCATCCATAAAGGCCATCCTGTAATTGTTATCAGAAGTTCTGTGTTAGGTTCCGCTTCGGATAGTACTGTATTAATTACGGAAGCATTCCATTTTTTATTGGGGAAATCAATCCACGACTTCAGATTCCCTTCCTTAATTTGCTCGGAAGCGTGGTACCTTATAATTCCTGGATTAATTTCACCTAACCTGGCCTTAAAATTAGGATCAGCAGCAATAGCGGGGTCAAAGGGCCTTTGCACATTGATACCATAATGCTTTTCAGTAGCCACTGAGATCGTATTTGTCATATCTGTGTTCACGCTCACCTGAGCCTGCGCGTTACAAGAGAAAAACAGGATACCGACGATAAAGAGGAGTAGTTTATTCATAAGAAATTGCATTTCGTAAAACTTACATTATATAGCGTTTCACGATTGGATTTACTCACAGGAATAAAATAAAATGTCAATATTTTATTTTATTCCAAATATTCATAAGGTAATTCATTGCAATGGATTAATAATATATTGCCATTTGCTATTTCAGCAACATAATATCATGAGGAAACAAATACTTTAAGCCTGTACGCAATCAATAATCGTATAAAAAATATACTTGAAGATTAAGCTCAAACGTGCGCTTACAGCAAGAAAGAACAAGGTTTTAAATGACAAACTTTACTTCCTTAACAAACCAAGAATCATCGGAATTTTGTTCTCCACATCCTTATCTAACTCAAGTTTCGCACATTGATTTAGGGAAGTTAAGAGGGGCATAAGCCTACTCAGCGTTGTTAACAGCAGGATTAGTGTTCCCGTTTCAGCATTCTAGTAATTTTATGTAGCAGACCCCAGAGGGGTCTAATGTTATTAGCCCCGGGTTTAACCCGGGGCTTAATGGAACAGAAGTCGTTGTTTTGGCGGTTTTTTTGCCATTTGAAGCAAAAAAAGTGACAAAACATCAACTGCAAAACTTGAGTATCTAAAAATCTGAATGCACTATCTCCACATTTACCTCTTTATAATTCCCCACATTTTCGACCTGCCTATCAATATCGGTTGATTTATCGACTTTTATATTTTTAAGGACAACATTGTTCACAGGCTGGCGCTCGTCTCCTTTTATTACAATAGGGGTTCGCGCTTCGCCTACATTGATATCTGTGAGGTAAATATCTTTGATAGTAGTAAGCCGCGTTTCATAAGTGGGCACCAGATCACGCCACTGGTACAATACATCCGTTTCGATTCCCAAAACACCATATTCTACTCGCCCAGCATGCACATTTTCCATGTATATATTTTCCACGAATCCACCCCGGCGGTGATTAGTCTTTATCAATAGTAGAAAGTCGAGCCGTGCCTTGTACCTGTATGGGTATACACAATCGTGAATGTACACATTACGAATGCCTCCGGACAGTTCACTGCCCAGTGCCACCAATTGATTTCCCTCTTTTACCACGATATTCCTGATGACAATATTTTCACTTGGCGTAGCCAATGCCCAGGCATCCTGATTTCGACCTGCCTTGATTGAAATGGCATCATCACCCTGATCAAATACACAATCTTCGATCAGCAAGTTACGAGTCATCTCCGGGTCAATGCCATCGTTATTGTGGCCATCGGCAGCCACATCCAGCCTGCGCACTACTCCCCCGTCTACCATTACTAAGTGGATGGTCCAGAAAGGGCTGTTTCTGATGGTTAAATCTTCGATTAAGATATTTTTGCACCGGTTAAATTGAATCAATTGCGGTCTCATATTATTTTCTCCTTTAGCCATCTGACGCTGCTCCACAGGCACTCCGGTTGAAGCCATTTTGTGCAATTCTTTTAGTGCCTCCATGTGTGCAGGTGGACGAGAGAACCAGGTAGACCAAAAATCCATTTTAGCACGAATGGTGCCTTTTCCGCTCAAAGCAATATTTTCGCAATTCAGTGCATAAATCAATGGTGAATAGTTATAGAGTTCCATACCCTCCCAACTACTGAGGACTGCCGGCAGGTAATCATTTGGATCATCGTTAAATAAAAGTTCGGCACCTTCTACTAGGTGTAGGTTTACATTGCTTTTCAGGTGCACTTTGCCGGTTAGCCATTGCCCTTTCGGCACCAACACATAACCTCCACCAGCTTCGTGGCAGGCAGCAATGGCAGAAGCGATTGCTTCTGTATTTTTAAATTCGCCACCAGGCTTTGCACCATAATCCGAAATATCAAAGATCCGCGCAGGGAATACAGGGACTTTAAGTATTGGCATATCGAAAGGTGCTTTTACTTTTACCTCCTGATGGGTCATTTTAGTTGTTTTGACTGCCCTTCCGGTTACCTCTTGCATTAGCTTTTTATCTGCATAATATTCTTGCATTACATAAAATGCCTCCTTCCTTTCTCCGCGGTGACCAATCAGGCCTTTGCGGTTATAACCGTCCTGAATATCCGCCAGTGGCCTTCTAGGGGATCTAAAATCGGTGAGTATCCACGGCGTTATTCCACTTAAATTGTCTATTTTTTCAAGCATTTTGATACTCTCCCTATAGAGCGATGCCTGAAATTCTTCTGTCCAGCGCTCGGTTTTGCTCCCATGCTTGCCAGCCAAAGCTCCGGCACCAAACTCACTAATCAACACAGGCTTTTTCACTGCCACCTTGAATTTTATATTAGCAATTTCTTCCGGTAGTTTATTGTACCACCCCAAATATTGGTTAAAGCTTACGATATCGAAAAAAGCTGCTGCAGGATCATCGACGATCATCGTATTCGGATCGGCTTCACTGCTGTGTACTTCGAGTGCGGCTGTTACAAGCCTTGTTTTATCCAGTGAGCGGACAGCTGCTGCCAGCTTTTTAAGAAACTCTGTCCTTAAAGAACTCACAGGGGTTTCATTCGCAACGCTCCAGATGATTACGCTAGCGCGATTATTATCTCGCTTAATCAGATCAGTCAGTTGCTGGCTGGCGTTTTTTAAAGTGACCGGATTTTGATAATCTATTGTCCAATATACGGGTATTTCCTCCCATAAAAGAATGCCCATTTCATCAGCCAGACGTGCCATATATTCATTATGCGGATAATGCGCCAGTCGCAAATAGTTGGCATTCATCTCCTTTGCCCAGTTGAGTAGAAGTTGCGCATCCTCCCGACTGAAGGCCCTGCCACCTGAAAGCGGATTCTCTTCATGTGTTGAAACGCCTCTTAAAAAGATCGGTGCGCCATTCAGCATTATTTTATTATCCTCCACCCTAATCGTGCGGAAGCCAATTTGATCTTTCAGCGTTGCTTCCTGATACCCGATTTCCAGCGTATACAGCTTGGGGTTGTTTGGTGACCATAACTCAGCTTTTACGTCAGATATTCTTATAGTTGCCCTACCCTGAGCATCGGCCTTAAAAATTCGGCTAATTTTCAATTCAGGAATGGTGACAACGATATCCGCCTTAAAATCGGAGCCATCTAATTGTACGTAGCCTATTATTTCGTTGCGGTTTTCTGGATTTAACTGTATTTGGTAGTCGCGGACAAAAGTTCGAGAAACTTCAATGATTTTTACGTCTCTGGTGAGGCCTCCATAGTTCCACCAATCGGTATTTAGGGTAGGTACCGCCTCTTTTTTTCGCGTATTGTCAACCTTTACCACAACTGAATTACTCCCAGCTTTTAAAAGGTCAGTAATTTCAAAATTGAAAGGCGTAAAACCGCCAATATGTGTACCCAATTTCTTGGTATTTAAATAAACTTGGGCTTCGTAATTCGCTGCACCGAAATAAAGGAAATACCGCTTCTCCGGATCAATTTTCTGCAAAGAGACCGTCTTCCTATACCATACACTCCCCTCATAATACAAGAGCTTTTCTGCCTGACTGTTCCAATCACCCGGCACGTAAATTTCTTCAGCAGTGTCAAAATTGTACTCTATCCTATCTGACTCGCCCTCTGCTTGCGCATCAGCATAATAGCCACCTAAATAGGCATCGCCCTTTTTCTGATCAAACGGGGTATAGCGATAGTCGAAATAACCATTTTGATAAGGATCTATAATATATTTCCACTGACCGTTCAGGCTTTGACTTTCCCTGTTGATAATATTGGCAATAAGAGACGATTGAGCCAGGGAAAAATTGGCATACAGTAAGAGCAAGGCCAATATAAAAAGAATATAAATGCCAGGAAACGGTGAAGTTTCATTTTTAGAACTCCCATTAAAATTTTTCATATCAACATATAAGTCTTTGTGGATCAGGCCACTACAAAATTTCTTTCTTTAAGGTAAATACTTCGTGCGTTGAAAAACGCTGAATCTTGGGTCGGTTAAAATCCGGAATTTTCTAGAACATTAAATTTACTAAGATGCTGATCCATCATAAGTCCGCTATATCTTAGTTACTTGGCCCACTTTGGTTTCGGATATTCCTTAATGCTGCCCACTCTTCTGGGATATTTATCGAATGAATCATTACCGCTCATTCGTGGATCGTTGGTAGTTTTCAAGTAATTCAAAAGTTCAGATTTTAGGGACTGAGTTTGTTTCTTATATTTCGTCTGCAATGCCAGATTTATTAAACATGCCGGGTCATTATTTACATTAAATAGCTCTACCTGAGGCCTTAGATCACCAAATAGATTCACATATTGCGTATATTTATTGGGAGATGATCGGCCAGTCTTCTCAAGATCAATAGTACCCGCCGTCATATCTTTCATATCACCATCCATCAGCAATGCCAACGAGGGACTATTGTCAATATCGTCGTAACCCTCACAACACTCTTTTCCATTCGTATTTAATTGTTTAGGAGCACCGGAAGGCCATCTTTCGGGAAAGTAATTATAAATCAGTAAGTAATCACCCTTTCGAATAGACCGTGATGAGTAGGGTAAGTTATTCCAACGAGCGGAGGAATGACGTTCCCTGCCTGAATAGGTAATAGTTGGTTTGTTGCCTGAAATTTTATCCAAAATACTTTCACCACTGATGGTATAGCCAAGCTGCTTTTCCAAAGCTTTAAAATCTAAACCTGCACTTTGCACAAACCAGGGCATTAGGTCAATGAGACCTACGGGATCTGTCACTAACCGGGCTTCTTTGATCTTTGCAGGCCACATAATTGCCAAGGGCACATGCACACCGTAGTCATAAATGTTACCTTTGGCGCGAGGAAAAGGCATTCCATTATCGGATGTGTAGACAATTATGGTGTTCTCCAGTAGATTTCTATCTTCCAGCATATCCAACACGCGGCCCACCTGTTGGTCAAACCATTCTATTTCAAGCAAGTAATCTGCCATATCCACCTTTACAACGGGATCGTTCGGCAGAAAAGCTGGCACTTCAATTCTGGCAGTATCCATCCCCCTTGCGATGCCCACGCCATATCTATAAACCCTGTGCGGCTCCTGGCCCCCCATCCAAAAACTGAAGGGACCTTCAACACTATCTTCATCTAAAAAGTCTCTGAAATTTTTATAGTAGTCGATGAAGGACATGCCATCTGGGCTCACAATTTTTTGCTGGTTGTATTCCTTTCCTGCCGGATTTTGAGTTCTGCCGAGCGCCTCATAATCGCCAGGGCTCCAGCCTTTTCCAGTGTAGCCAGTATGATAATTATCTGTTTTTAATAATTCCTGAAAGCCTTTAAATTTGGTTGGAAAACCAGCCGCGTGGCTTCCAGCTTCTTCCAATTGCCAAATGTGTAATCCGGTTAAAATCGATGCCCGTGAAGGGCTGCAACCAGGTGCCTGCGTGTAGGCATTGGTGAATAGAAGTCCTTGTTTAGCTATTCTATCAAATGCAGGTGTTTCTACGCCTTGGTAACCGTAGGCTGATGCGTGTGGAAAACTCTGATCATCAGTCATAATAAATAAAATATTAGGTCTTGCTTCGTTTTGGGCAAAAGACACATCATGAAGACTAAACAAAAGGGTTATTACTGTGAAAAACTGTTTCATTAATTAAATTCTTTATGATTGTTTTTTACCGGACTTATTATTATTTCCTCCCTTGGGTCGTACTTTACTGCCAGGGAATTCAGCCAAAAATTCGTTCTTGATCAACAACCTGTGGCCAGGCTGAGTTTGATGAAGAAACTATGGCTTAGAATTTATTTCAATATTCAAGTATTCATAAGGCAAAAAATATGCTGACATTAAACATTCTCAGATCTTTTTTAAGATGCGAACCGTCTGAATATCTCCTGATCTCACAATTTTAAATACGTATATTCCTTGTGGTAATGAAGCAATGTTTACCGTGTATAAATTAGTACCGACAGCAAAGGTTTTATTTGATAAAACTTCGGCTCCTGTGGTACTGATAACAGAGATTTCCTGAATTACTTTTGTGGAATATAATAAAACTTTTGCACTGGCAGGATTAGGAAATATTTTCAATGTCTCGTCAAGGGTTGAATTACCCAGTACAATCGATTCTATTTGAACTTCAGCCGGTGGTGACATATTTCCATTTATATCTCTGGCACTTACAGCTATTACATCGCCAATATTGGCGATTATGGTGATTGACGTATCCGCTATAGAGCGTAAAACATTTCCGTTTTGCTTTACCTGGTACCTATCCACTTTTATGTTATCAGTAGACGGATCCCAACTTAGAAAAACCACGTTATTGTTACCAAACTCAAAAGATAAATTTTGGGGGGTTGTAGGTGGTTCTGTATCTGGCAAGTTGGAAACGAGAAAAATCATGTAATTTGGCAGATTGCCATCACCTTCAAAACCCGCTGCTTTAGCGGCTCCTAAAGTAATTTTTTTCGATGTGTAAAACTTAGCGTACAGGTTATACCGCTGCCCTGAACTAGAAATAATTGTATCAGCAAGATTAGTAAAAATACTGAGCCAATTGGGTAAGGTAGTTACTCCTACCGGATAAGCGACCAGTACATAGTTCTCCTCCAGGCTTTCAAAGCTTAGGTGGTCTTCCGATGTGAGATTTTTATTACTATTATATGTTGGTATCTGGCTAAGAACAATCCCTTCAAAAAAAAATGGTACTTCCACAAAACTTGATTCTTCATCCGTATAAACCGAGTTCCCTTTTGAAAAGGTAATCGCTTCGAAACTATTATCAGTATCGGAAGAGAAATCAGTGTAATTTCCATAATCCCCCCCGCCATTAAAAGATAAATCCAGTTTTCTTAAGATACTTGAATTTCTATTCCCGGCCTTGTCGGTACTAATGATCTGGATGTTATAGCTTCCTTTTGGTACGTTTCGCCATAAAAATTCATAAGGCGCCGACGAATCTTCTCCCAACTTATTGTTACCGTTAAAAAATTCCACTTTCTCTACGGATTCGTCATCTTCAGATTCAACTTTTATCAAAACATTGGAAGGGCTAATATAGTCCCTATTATTTTTTGTGGGTGAAATAATGTTAATCGATGGGGCAGTAATGGCGCTCTCTGTGAAGTCAAAGTCAATAAAATGCACACTGGATGCTGGTAGTACTAATTGCGTTAGTGGCTGGTCCGCGATTTTGGCTACAGAAGTATAGTATTCATTGCCGATAAAATGGTATTTGTATTTTGTGTCAGCATTTAAAGATATTCCTCCCAAATTAAGGGCTATTACATGTTCGTTTTCGCTTCGGTTTATAATCATAAGCGTTCGCTGTGTTGCTGACTTAGTAGCCATTACCATTACCTCTTTATTATTAAAAGTATTTGACTCCACAGTTGCACCGTTCAATAATTTATTGGAAAGTTCAAGCACTCTGTACGCAGGGCGTTCTACGTTTTCACCGCTCAGCTTCCCATACGTGCCGTCACGTTCATTCCAGCTCATTAGTGAATTAATTTTTCCACCTTCAACCGCTTTTTTCAAAATAATGGCATCAAATACTGCACCCACCGCACCGCGCATTTTTCCCTGAGAATCACCGGTAAAAGTCCACACGATGTTATATTCATCCAAAAATAATGGCAGATCTGCCGGCAGGCCAGCGTTGTTCATCAAGCCACGAATTCTCTCCGCACCTGTTACAACGCCTTCTGCTTTCTCATATATTTCGTTATTGGGTATAGCAGAATTACCAACACCGTAAGCATGAACTGATACAAAATCTAATTCCTCTTTAGTGCCTTCGAACCACTTTGTCTGCTCACTATCATTCCAATATGGATTTTGGATTGCGGGCCCTCCGATCTGGATTGTGGGATCTACTGCTCTCATTTTTATTGCTACTGCATTATAAATGTCAATGAGGAATTGTGTTTCACCTGCATCAGCAAACTCATCTTCAATTTCATTGAAGGGCTCCCAATATTGGGTATACAAACCAAGATGCTTGTTTACAATGCTAACCAGGCCCGCACAGAAATTGGCATATTCATCCACTTTACTTTTATCGAGCAGTCTTTTACTGGCAGTACCGGAGTTAAGATTTTGCAACCATTCAGGAAAATTATAAATGTTGATCATTCGCGCACCCACTTTTCCATCTAGGCTTGCTAAAGCTGCTTCAATTTTAGTAGTATCCCACCACTGGGTTTCAAAATTCACCCAACTTCTAGGGTGGTTTTGATCCAGAATCTGAGCGGAATGATAGCGTACGATGGGAAGATTAAGCGACTCCATTTTAGCCACATAGGTTGGCTCTTGTGCAACTGACGGCGCCATACCTGCAAATATATTGACACCAAACATTTCAGGTGGAACTGGAATCTGTTCTTTACTAAAATCAACAGAAACAATCTTCTGCGCCGTTAAAGTGACACAATATAGATTTAAGGAAAAAACAAATACAATGAATTTATTTCGCATGAGTACTAATAAGAGAATATATAGTTTAGCCTATCTGCTGAGTATTATTTGAAAACAAGGAAATTTAAGCCTTTAGTCTGACTTAGTAAACAGACTAAAGGCTGAAATCTTCAATTTTAAAAAGGGGCTTTATATCTTTATTCGGTAAAATTGCTGAACTTATTTATTCTACCATAATCCTTGGACTTGAAATTTCTCCTGTTTTTATATTTCTGGTTTTTAAAACATAAAGTCCTTTACCTACGCCCATAAGATCTAGTTCAAATTTATAGCCTTCCTGAATGGTGCGTAAGCTTGATCGCCCTTGTAAATCAATTAAAGTGATCTCGTAGGTGCCTGCCTGACGCATTTCCATAGTCACGGTTTTATTAATGGCAGGATTGGGATAAACCTTAAATTGATTATCTATCAGTTTATGATTAGCAGTAATAACTTCTGCTTCCAATTCAATTTCAAAATGTGATTGAAAGGCAGGAGCATCCGCCGAATACCACTGGTATAAATCATTTCTGTAGCTTCCATCAGCTGAATCTAATAAGGAAAATGCGAATTCATAGATTCCTTCAGCTAACTTTTCATTAACGTATGCAGTAAAGTTCAACTCCGCCACAGTATAAGTACCATAAGCGCTACTGGGAAATAGTATGCTTGTTAACGCCTGGTCGTAACCTCCAATACTATCAATATTTGTTATTGCATTTATTCCTTGTCCATCCTGAGGATCATATCCAATATCTTCCATTGGATTGTTATCGAAAGTGACGGTTCGCTCATCCCATTCTGCTGACACAGGGAAAAGAAAAACAGCCTGATTTACAGGAGGAGAAGGGTTTGAACGGTCATCCGGCCTCTGAATGGTGGTTATATAAGACCTGAAGGTTGCAGACTTCACCTCCGTTATTGTGTCTGGAATACTAAATTTAACAAAAGGTCTTCTTTGTGCATGCCATGAGTCGAACCCATCACGCGTCAAAACGCGGACATAATACTCTTCTGAGAAATTTAAAGCACGACTTGCATCTCCTGTAATCCATGTATCTTGAGACCGCAATCTGTACAGGTTATCAGCTGGCAAAGTGGTAACAGAAAGCGCTGCACTAGCCGCTGATTCATTCTCAAGGGTATCTAGAGATTTTACTGTGAAAGCATATGTTGTTTCTGCCTCCAAATCCTGTGCAGTGTAGTATAAATTTACAGGAAAACCACATTCTCCAGCCTGAGCTCCAAAATAGTCAAATCTGCAAAAAGGATTGATGTAACCTCTTCTTGCAGGCTGCGCTGCTAATTTCTGGTCCCAGGTCCATTTTTTGATGTCCACAAAATCTACCAAGGCACCATCACGATAAATGTTGTACCCTGCCAGTGCTTTATTATCTGTTCCTGTAAAACTGAAGGTTGCATATGTGTCCCCCAATGAAAATCCATTAACACCAGTGACCTGGCTTAAAGTCGTGGGGGCTGTTGGTTGCGCCACAGCCACAACAGTTGCAGCCAATACGGCCACTAATCCTAATAAGTATTTAATTCTTCTCATAGTTTATTTATTTATTGTTCAACATTTATTAATTATATAACTAATTGGCTCTATTCGGCTTCATATTAGGGTTGGTATCTAGTTCCTGCTGCGGAATAGGATAAATATCGTCAGTGGCTACATTAAAATTCTGATTT
The DNA here is from genome assembly GCA_001683905.1 of Marivirga sp. ANT-B6. Classification (GTDB taxonomy): domain Bacteria; phylum Bacteroidota; class Bacteroidia; order Cytophagales; family Cyclobacteriaceae; genus ANT-B6. The sequence continues at coordinate 21,270 of LXQK01000254.1, read as the reverse complement.
TCTATAGTCTGAGCCAATATTCCCCATCTCTTCAAATCATACCACCGCCATTGCTCTCCGGCCATTTCCACCATTCTTTCATGGCGTAAAGCCTCTGTTATATTCCACCCCTTTGCACTCATAAGGGCTTCTACAGTTGGTAAGTTACCCTGTCGATTAGCGTAGAATAAATGTGGTTGCTCCCTCGTCAAGCGATTATTTGCACGAGCCCTCAATTTGTTAAGATGTAATTCTGCTGTCCCTATGCCTGCGGCTCCATTAGCTATAGCCTCGGCATGCATCAGCAATACGTCTCCAAATCGTAGTACTCTAAAATTTATATCAGATACAAGGTTTTCGCCTTTTGTGCTAACATCCCACTGGTCGTAATCATATTCATACTTCCTCCAACCAAATTCGCCGGGCAGCCATCCTTGGGCAGCAAAATCTAATGAATCGGATTCTGCTCCTTCCAGATCAGCATCGTAGAATTTAGCTCCATTAGGACACCAAAGCGTCATGAAGCAACGAGGATCAATTACGTTACCGTCTTCGTCCCTTTCATATTCATCATATATTTTCTGTGTTGCCCGCTCATTCCACCATCTTCTGCCAATATCTCTGCGCATGCCAGCACCTTTGGCCTTCAAAGTACCTTCCGAGGTATTTCTATTGTCTGAATCAACAGTATAAAATTCATTGGGCGTACCCGCAAAACTGAAGGCCACTTCAAATATCGACTCTATATTATGTTCGAACTCATTTGTGTGATTATCTCTATAATTATTTGTCAATGCATAGCTACCTACTGTTCCATTAATGATTTCTGCTGATTGATCGGCACTCTGCTGCCACTTCTGTTGAAACAGATATGCTTTAGCCAATAAAGCTGTTGCTGCTCCCTTAGTGGCTCTTCCCTGATCTACCGTACCTCTTATTTCATCTACAATTTTTAACTTGCTTTTAGCCTCTAAAAGGTCTTTTTCTATCGCGGCCCATATAGCACCCACTTCGGCAGATGGAGGTAGCAAATCATTTGCAGACGAGGGATTTTTCATGTATAGCGGTATTTCTTCTCCGAATAAATTAATAGCATGGAAATAATAAAGCGCACGTAAAAAAAGCGCTTCGCCAAGAAATTGATTTTTTACGCCTTCACTTAAAAACGCAGCATTATTAGTTATTTCTATGGCTTCATTTGCACGATAGATCCCGTTGTACAATACATTGAAAAGTCGATAAATACCTACATTGGTAGCAGGTGTGTTGAAATTTGTGAAATCAATAATCCCAATATCGACTCCGCCTGCAGCGAACGGCGTAGTAGTAGCTTCATCCGAGCGGCAATCAAGGCTATAGAATAATATCTCACCGTATAGGCCTCTTTTTTGCAACGAAGAATACACTGAATTCACCACCAATTGCACTTCTGCCTGGTTCTTGTAAAAATTGCCTTTAGTAACCGCATTTGGATTACTAACCTCCAGATAATCTTCATTGCACCCGCTGAAGAAGCTGACCAATAAGATCAAAGCATAAATACCAGTATTCTTTAACTTTTTCATCATTTAAAAATCAAATTTAAAGCCTGCATTATAGGATCGTACCAAAGGATAATTGCCTCTGTCAATACCTGCATATAAATTATACCTGTTATCGGCACCCGTTTCACCTTGCCCTACCTCAGGATCGTAAAACGAATAATTGGTAAGGGTGAAGAGATTCTGTGCCTGCAAGTATATTCTTATCTTTTCTACTGATATCTTTTTAGATACCTTAGTCGGTAAAGAATAGCCGAGTGTAACAGTCTGAAGCCTTATATAACTTCCATCTTCCACGAAGCGATCGGAAACACGCAAATTATGGGTATATCCAAGTGGGGTTGCTCTGGGCATATCCGTATTGGGGTTTTCCGGGGTCCACCTTTCCAACACACTGGTTGATTGATTTACATAGCTATTAAGGCTCTCGGTATAAAATTTAGTTTCATTAAATATTTGATTTCCAAAAACCCCATAAAAGAAAAGCCTTAAATCAAAGGAACCATAAGAGAGGTTCAAATCCAGACTTGTGATGAAATCTGGGAAAGGATTACCAATGAAATCCCTGTCCTTGTCTGTTAAACGGCCATCTCCGTCTAAATCTCTATACCTTATATCGCCCGGTTTTACGTTGGGAGCAAAAATTATTGGATTTCCTGTTTGTGGATTTACAGAATTCATTGCATCAATTTCCTCCTGGTTCTGGTACAATCCATTTGTCACGAAACCATAGAATGAACCAATAGGATGACCAGGCTGAGAAAGCGTTACGTTTCCTATGCCAATGTCACCACCTACAATAGGCGCATTAGCATTCAGATCCGTCCGTGTCAATTCATTTTGTAAGCCAGTAAAATTAGTAGTTACATCGAATCCGAGTTTATTCCAATTATTGGTATAATTCAGTGTTAGCTCATAGCCTTTATTTATCACCTCGCCAACATTGGCAAATGGTGCACTATTACTACCGGAAGAAGGGGGTATAGCTACTTGTAGCAACATATCTTTAGTTTTCTTAACAAAATAGTCAGCAACTAATTCTACTTTATTATTGAAAAGAGTAGCTTCAATACCAATATCAAACATTTCAGTAGCTTCCCATTTGGCATTCGGATTAGGAAGCGTTTTTTGCACTACCCCCTGGGCGATAATTTCATCACCACTGCCATTATAAAAAATATAATTGCTGTTGAGGTTTAGATTGGTTTCATAATTATATCGACTGATATTTTGATTACCGATAAGGCCATAACTACCTCTCAACTTTCCTTCATTTAACCAAAGTAACCCTTTCATGAAGCTTTCATCAGAAAACCTCCAACCGGCAGAAAAGCTTGGAAAAATACCATATCGGTTTGCTTCTGAAAAACGTGAGGATCCGTCTCTTCTGAAATTTGCAGTTAATAGATACTTACCGTCGTAAGCATACAATAATCGGCCTAAGATAGAACTCAACCCATCTTCATTAAACTGTCCGTCAGCGCCCAAAATCTGAGATCCTGTGCCTACAGTCACAAAATTTTCTGATAAAAATCCTGCGGTTTCCACGCCCACGGAACGGAAGGTTTGTCGCTCTTGTGTATAACCTACCAGTGCTGTAACATCGTGTTTACCAAATCGCTCCTTATAAGTGATGGTATTCTCCAGTACATGGCGTACTCCCCGGTTGTAATTATCACTAATTGTTCTTAGTCCGGTTCCTGCTACATCTGACATTCTAAAAGCTTTGGCCGTTCGGGTATTATTGTCGAATCCCAGGATAAGACCATAGTTAAATTTATAGGTGAGTGATTTGAGAATATCAAACTCCAGGAAAGCGTTGCCCAGCAAGTCATAGCTGTAGTTTGTAACGCCAATCAAATTTTGGATACCGATCGGATTTACCAAATTGTGGGCGTCATAAGAAGTAGGCCCCTTATATCCGCCTAAGGCAATTTCATCAAAAATGGGCATAGTAGGCGTTGAAAGAAAGGAAGTCCTTAATAACGATTGACCTGAAGGCCTGTTTGCTATCATCCGTTCCGAATAGGTTAAGCCAATAGATTCACCTATTCGCACACGGCCTTTTTCAAGCTGAGAATTAATTCTAAAGTTTATCTTATCAAAACCAGTATTAATAATAACACCTTCCTGGCTAAAATAACCAACCGAGATATTATAGGAACCACTTTCACCCGAATTTGCTACACCAAAGTTATAATTCTGTATAGCGGCGGGAACATTTGAGAATAACTCATCAATCCAAGTGGTTTCTGTCGTATTAACACCATTTAAGTAATCTTTTGCGGCTTGTGGTGGCTGCTGTTGTTGAAAGCCAGTCGAGGATACTTTGGCAATATCTATTGCGAGGTCCGAATACTGTTGAGAATTTAGTGCACTGATATCTTTTCCTAACTCCTGCACACCATAAAATCCAGAGAAGTATATACTTGTGCCTTTTGCCCCTGAACCATTCCTGGTATTGACTATAATCACCCCATTTGCACCCCTGGATCCATATATTGCAGCAGATGCTGCATCCTTCAATACCTGAATAGACTCAATATCCTGAGGATTAACGCTATTAAGATTCGTTGTAGGCACCCCATCTACCACATAAAGCGGGTCGGTACTATTTACTGTACCAACACCTCTAATCCTGACCAATGGGTTGTCGCCGGGGGCACCGCTGGAAGAGGTTACTGAAACACCGGTGGCCAGGCCCTGGATTGCCTGTGCTGGATTGATAATAGGTAAATCCCGAATTTTCTGTGCATCCACTACTGAAATAGCAGACGTTAAATCTTTCTTTTGTTGATAACCATACCCTATGACCACCACATCTCCCAACGTCTTCATATCTACATTTAGCGATACATCTATCGTCTGCCGACCGGAGACTTCTACTTCTTTAGCTTCGTACCCAACGAAAGAAAACATCAAGATAGCATCTTCTGCTACCTCCAAGCTATAATTACCGTCTTTATCAGTAATGGTTCCATTCGTTGTTCCTTTTTCAAGAACAGTTGCGCCAGGGAGAAACCCATCTTCACTCATTACTTTACCACTAACAATCAGAGCAGCCGTCTGCACCTGCACATGCAATTTTTCATTTTTGTTTGCCTCCACTGGTATCACACTAATTCCATTATTTATCTGCTTAAAACGATAATTAGATTGTCTGGCCACATCAGTTAGATAGTCTGCAACTGAGCCGTTTTTTCTTTTTAATTGCACCTGCTGATCATCAAATTTTTCTGAAACGTAAATAAATCGAAAATCTGTTTCGCTTTCTATGATTCTAAAAATCTCGCTTATAGAAGTGACAGGCTTGTCAATGCTTACATTTACCTCTCTAATGTTTTTGTTTTGCGCAGCAACGTCATCAGCCCATGCTGTGGTAATAGTAATTACTATGATGCCGAGCAGTTTTAGCGTGTACTTTGTAACCATAAGCGTAGTGATAGAAAGCTTTTTTTTCATATTTTTGTCATACTTATATTTTGAAAATTGAACACATCAGGCAAGCTCCAACTTTTTCTGATGCGTCATGTAAGTATTGATCAGGGGTTAGCGCCCCTGATCTTTCTTAAATCAATTGTTACTACTTTCTTTTCTATTTTGAATTCAAAACCACCGGAAAGGCTTAACAACTTCAAGACATTTTGCAAATTCTCGTCATTAAAACTGCCATTAAAACTTAGTGATTTACTTTCCCCTTGAATGTTAATTTCAACACCATACCATCTTTCCAAAGCATAAGCTACTTCCTCCAAACTATTCTGCCTAAAAAATAGTACACCTTTACGCCAATCTAGCACTTCCGGATTTTCAATAAAGGATTTAGTAATTCCCATCTGATTTATGCTAACTTCTGCCTGCTGTCCAGGCGTGAGAAATACCGAATTTCTACTTCTATCATCATCTACGATCACTTTACCGGTAAGAAGCGCTACCGAAGTCTTCTCTTCATTAGCAAAGGCTTTTACATTAAATGAGGTTCCTAAGGCTGTTACATTAAGTTCGTTAGCATGTACAGTGAAAGGACGCAGACTATCATGGGCAACTTCAAAAAACCCTTCTCCCGAAAGATTCACATTTCTACCACCCACGAAATTATTAGTATACTCGATTTTACTTTCGGCGTTCAGGATGACGAGCGTACTATCCGGCAGATAAAAGCGTAACTTTTGCCCCGCGGTTGTACTTTTAACCACTGTAGCAAAGGACTCTGCTAATTCAACGGGTGCAGATACAAAAAGCATTTGATATACTGCTGAACAAACAATCAAAAGCGCCATCGCTGCTGCAATTGAAAATCGTATATAAATCGATTTTTCACCAAACTGCCAATATCTTTTAATTACTTCAGGGTCAGGCTTTGGCGTGGTGTGGTTGTGATTTATTTCTGTTAAAAATCTTTGATTATCAGCTTTCGCTTTGACCTCATTCCACGTCGAGGTACTATCCCATTCTTCAACTTCTTCATTATTAAGCCATTCCTTAATAATTTCTGTTTGCAAAAATTCTTCACCTTCAGAAGTTGAAAGCCAATCAATGAATTCGCTCGCTTCGTACTTCGAAAGTTTGCCTTTAAAAAATTTATTGAATTGTTCGTGTTGGTTTTCCATCGTTATTATGCTGTATAGCCACAAGTAAGCTCATTTACTCATTGCTGTTTAATTAAAATTTAATATTTTTTTGAAGTCATGATGAATTCATCCGCATTGGTGTCTTTAAGCTTCATATGTTTTTGCAAGCCATATACAGCCCTGGGAATTATTATCTAACAAAGAAAGATTCGCGATGAAAATTGGAATAGGCCCATCCAGCACTGGTTAAATGCCACAACTAATTGAATCCAGAAAAAATGGTATTGTTTTGAACACAACACCATAGAGACGATGAGAGGTAGTGGCATTCACAAGGTTAGAAATTTGCAGAAGTTGATGAACCGACGCTTGAGGGTGACAAGAAATATTTACCAGATAAAAAATAAATTCTAATAGTAGAGACTTATACCCATCAAGGAGACAAAAAAAACTATACTTAGAAATCCGGCTTTACCAAGTTTTTCTTTCAATGCTTTAGTAGCTCTGTAAAGCTGGTTCTCGACTGTGCGTTTGGATACACCTAATTTTTCAGTAATTTCATCGGTTGTCAGATACTCCGAATTTTTCATTAAATACACCTGCTGTTGGCGAGCAGGCAGCGTGTTATAAGCTTCTTTTGAAGCCTCCTCTAATTCTTTGAAAATAATATATTCTTCTGTAGAGTTGGCAGCCTTTGGTTCAACACCAATGGAGTAGTTCTGGAAAGCAATAAATCTGGCCCTTTTCTGCGTTTGTTTAATAATTATAGATTTCGCAATGGTGATAAGGTATGCAGTAAATGAAAATTGCGAATCTAAATTGACTCTATTCCGCCATATTTTAAGGAAAACATCTTGTACTACGTTTTCAGCTTCTTCTTTCTCTACATTCATCTTCCTCGTAATGTTGTAGATTTTCTTAGCATATTTTATGTACAACTGCTCAAACGCCTTCTCGCTACCAGCTTGTAAGGCCTCTATCAATTTTTTATCTGTTTGGTTTTCCTTGAATTTCAAAA
>LXQK01000254.1:12431-14065 GCA_001683905.1 Marivirga sp. ANT-B6 | reverse complement strand
GCTATAACTGGGCGCTAATATTGTAAAATTATTATTATTTAAAAAATAAATGGCTGCATTTTGATAAAAAAAGGAACCTAATACCTATGAATAGATTAGATAAGCCTAATATACTTTTGGACGGGTAATGAATGTTTTATGCGTTATTTGGTTAAGATTGGAGGTTTTCTGTTATACTCACCTTCACTGATCATTACTGTTTTGGCCTATGGTGGATTCGCTGGTACTATCATCTTGATTTCGATTTTCTGTGCATCCTCCGTCGGTTATCTAGTCGGCGCATACCTCCGCCAACCTATAGTAGAAAAAATAACCGGCAGAAAAACCGAAGAAAAAAAGCATCCTACATCGATTATTACAATTCTGGAATACAGACCTTGGTGAGTTTTATACTGGAATAACATTAGAAACCAACCTGTCCTTTTGGCACTTAAAATCCCAAATTTCCCTTTCAATTTTTAGTGTTTTTGAGCAAATTAGCATCTGCAACAACGCGAGATGGTTGTCTCTTATCTTATTTTAGGGATTTTTGTTTATACCAAAATTAAGCTATTGTCCTGCTTCTACCTATAGGTTAGAATTTCTAATATGGCATTCAACATCAGGCGAACGTATGAAAAATTCTTACCGGGCCACCAAAACCTTCTTTAACCTGCAGAAAGCGTATTTATCCTGTGATTTAGCAACTGACCGCCAGCCGTTAAACCTTATTCATCTCGCATAATATCATCTGGTTTTAATGTTGGATGGCAGGTACAAGTATTCCATTTTGTTGATTTTTTTCTTGCAGTTATTTATTTTTTTACTATAATTGTTTTTTTTACTTACAAATAAAACAATCGACAATGAGAAAAATTCAATTTTTAATTCCTTTCTGCCTTCTTTTGTGTGCGGTAATTTTTACTGGTTGCAAAAAAGATGATGATACTGTAGAAAAAACAGCTGAACAACTTCAAACCGAGAAGCTCACAAAAACATGGGTATATGAAAACGTAACTTTAGAAGGAGCGGCACCTGGCGAAGATTACTCAGGTTTTCGTGTTACTTTTGCTGCTAGCCCAGACGCAACGAACAAGACCTACACAACGGTTAATGGTCAGTCTGCATGGCCTGCTTCAGGTACATGGTCTTTTTTAGGCAGCAATTTGAACGTCATTAAGAGAAATGACAATATAGAAATGGCTGTTTCTAACTTAACGGCTACCACCCTTACGCTGACTTTCACCATTCCAGACGCAGGTGGTAAATTTGGTGAAAGAAACCAGGGTACTACAGGAACTTATGTGTTCACATTAAAGGCACAATAATCCTTAATAAAACCCAACGAAAGGAAGCATTGCTTCCTTTCGTTATTTATCTTCAACGTGTGACTCCCGCGCCACCACAATCGGCATGTTGATACCGTGTTGACATCATATTCGTATAATGCTTCAGCGATTCTATCACAAACTTTTCGATATGCCCCCATCGCTTTCCAGTTATTTTTGAAATAAATCATAAGACGATTTTGTATAATGTAATAATATAATAAGGGAGGTTTTTCTGGTTATAACCACCACTTCAAAAGGGTCTCATCTTTTATCGATGATTACGGCTTCTGAACTATCATCGTCACACGCCTTAGCCCTTCTTAT
>LXQK01000254.1:10850-12291 GCA_001683905.1 Marivirga sp. ANT-B6 | reverse complement strand
ATGGGAAATTGGCGTTTATAGCTGCTACATTAGTAGGGCCTGCGCCACTCACCTTCCTTATTGCTTATCTGGTTGAAGATATCAACCGGCTAAAATCCGGCCTCATTTGGGGTTCAATCGTCATCCTTTTTGTTGGTTTTATAAGGTGGGATAAGCGTAGAACAAAATCACAAAAGGAAAGGCATCCTAAGGAGGCCTTTCCTTTTGTGATAGGATGATGTTTATCTTCTCCCACCGAAAATGAATGCACCTACCCTAATTCCCAAATAGCTATTCTTGATTTTTGTTTTGTAGGTACTAGCACCATCAACAGTAGTCCCTCCTGTTGCAGAAATAATATTGTAGTCAAGGTTAATGTTAAAATGGCGAATGTCTACACCTATTCGTGGATAAAATCCAAATTCCGAACCACCGCCACCAGAGAGAGAAGATGCATCAGAAGAAAACGATGCAATCGTAAAGATACCTAAACCTAAACCTGCATACGGGCGAACTTTTGCATCGATAAAGTAATACTGGCCATTTATAGTATACGATAAATTGGCCGATAATTTACCTTCAATTGTGTTTCCATTAGATTCAATATTTTTTACCATAGCAGCAGATTCTATTCTTAAACCAACAGCAATAGCATCGTTGATCCTGTAGGCTGGTTCGATATCGAGCAAGATTCCACCGCCGCCATCCCCTGGCATGGTATATCCTATTCCGAGCCCTAATTTAAAAGGCTTATAATTTTGAGCCATGGTACCTCCTGCAAAAAGGATAAGACCTAATAAGCCGAATACAATTTTTTTCATGATTTTTGGTTTGGTTATACACGAAACAAAAGGAATAGCATTTTAACCTGTGATGTCTAAAAATGTTTAATAAAATGCGATTTAAAAGTGTGCATCTAATTGTAGCTGAGTGTATTATAATCTCATTACAAAAACAAACTCAAAAGGAAAGTGCACAACATTAAGGGGGATTTCGACAAAATTTTTCCGCTCATCAAGTCGCTTAACTTGAATAATTTTGGCGATTTATAGCGCTACATTTGTAGAGATTGCGCCGCTGACCTTCCTTAATGCCTACCTGGGTGAAGATATCAACCGGCTAAAATTCCGCCTCATTTGGGGTTTAATCTTTAATTTTATCCTATTTTGCCAGGGCTATATGGTGGGATAAGCGTAGAACAAAATAGTAAAAAAAAAAGGCATCCAGAGGACGCCTTTTTTGTTTGAATAGGGTAAGAATTATCTTCTTCCACCGAAAATAAATGCACCTATTCTAATTCCTAAATAGCTATTCTTGATCTTTGTTTCAGCAGTGTTACCACTACCATCGTCGTATAGATTCTCGCTTGCTGAAATGATATTGTAGTCCAGGTTGATATTAAAGTGGCCCATATCTACACCAATTCTTGGATAAAATCCAAATTCAGAACCTCCACCAACAG
>LXQK01000254.1:10430-10720 GCA_001683905.1 Marivirga sp. ANT-B6 | reverse complement strand
TACCTAAACCCAAACCGGCATAGGGACGAACTTTCGCATCGCTCAGGTAATACTGGCCGTTTACGGTGTAGGAAGCATTTGCTGATATCTTTCCTTCTACGGAGTTACCATCAGATTTCAACGCTTTTTACCATTGCAGCAGACTCTATTCGTAAACCAACAGCAATGGCATCGTTGATTCTGTAGGCCGGTTCGAAATCAATCAGGATTCCACCGCCGCCATCCCCTGGCATGGTATATCCTATACCGAGACCTAACTTGAAAGGTTTGTAATTTTGAGCCATTGTAAC
>LXQK01000254.1:4502-10260 GCA_001683905.1 Marivirga sp. ANT-B6 | reverse complement strand
ATTTTAAAATAAACTTAATGATACTTTTATTAATATATTACAAAGGTAATTTCTATAAATAAAAAAAAGACCGTTTCTTTATTGTACAAGTTTTATCGGGGAAATTTTGGCCGATAGTACTGAAAATCGGGGATGAGCATGCACTCGTGATAGGTCTGATATATGAGAGAAAAGACCAAACCGGTACTTATTTGAAAAATAGGTACTTGAATCGACGACTTGTAGCTTTATAACAATCAGCTCAATAGCAGCCAATTGAGGGTGCTTTAGCGGTGATGGAGATAAAAATCATTGCGTATCTAGTTATCTGTTCTTTCTAAATATTGCACTAATAGTCTTACCGATTTCGTCGAGCTTTTCGATCGGTTCCAATATCGACGGGTTCTTTAAATCAATAATAGAGCTATCGGTTACGCCCGACTGCATAGGGTAGATCAAAATAAAACTATTGGATATAAAGTAATTATTGAGATAAGATGGAATTTTCGACATACTGTAATGGTACGAGGTCTTTTCTTTTCTACTCATTACGATAATCATGTTATCGTCTATTTGCATATCTCTGGAAAGAATAAGGAAATCATCCCAATCGTTAAATTCGATAAAATCAGTATCAATCGGATGTTTTCCGTGTATTTCTTTTACGTAATTCAAGCTCTCTTCGGTAGCATAAAAAACGATTTTTGCCCCTGTATTGCGCGCGATGTTCCATACTTTGGTAATCCAGAACGGAAAGCCAATTTCCTTTTCAGCCTGATTGGGGACAATCACCAGGTGCCTTTTAATGGTTGAGAGCGGCTGAGCAGGCTTATAGATCAATGTTGTCGTATTGCATTTGGTTAATATCCCTTCGGTTAAATGGCCAAGAAATGAGTCTGAAATCCCCTTCTTCTGATGGAGCCCCAGGATCAAATCGGTGATTTTTTGTTCTTTTACAACACTTGATATACCATTTACGATATTCAGATCATATCTAATCAGTGGATTTAAGACATTGTCGGTAGCTGCGGCAATTACGGTTGCTTTATCTAAAATCTTCTTTGCGAATTTATTGGCCGACTCATCATTGTTATCATTGCTGATAATACTTAGCGCATATATACCGGTTTTATTCTTACTGGACTTTATCGTAATACCAAGGTTGATCAGCTCATCTGTTGTCTCGGTATTGCTAATTGGGATAAGGATTTTTTCCTCACTTTCGGTGTCATTATCGTCATCTTCAGTCGTCTCTGACAGGGCGATATTTTTGGCACCCTTTTGGGCAACAAACGAGGCAATCGTACAGGTGACCAGGATCATCAGGATCGTTCCATTAAGTATACTATCATTGAGTAGCCGAATAGGTTCCCCCGCCGATGTTTCACCGACGATGATATTGTAGCCGATCAAGACCGCAGCAAGGGTAGCTGCGGCCTGAGCGTTGCTCAACCCAAATATAATTCTTCTCTCATCAACAGAAAACCCGTATGTTTTTTGTGTCAACCACGCCGCTAAATATTTGGCCACTGTAGCTATAATAATCATGATACTACCCACTTTAATTGTCTCAAGGTCCAGAAAGAACGCTTGATAGTCGATCAACATACCCACACCTATAAGAAAGAAGGGTATGAAAATCGCATTCCCAACAAACTCGATTCGATTCATCAAGGGGGAGGTATGCGGTATAAGGCGGTTTAATGCCAGGCCGGTCAAAAATGCCCCGATGATGGCTTCAATTCCGGCAATTTCTGCAAGCACGGCACCAGAAAATACCATAACCAACACAAAAATATATTGAGATACATTATCATCGAATTTCTTAAAAAACCAGCGCCCTATGATAGGAAACACCAGGATAACAATCAAGCCAAAAACGACAATGGATAATGAAAGCCTCACCCAAAACTGGGCGTTTACCTCTCCGGTGGTCATGCCCACAATAACAGCTAAAACCAGTAGTGCCAGCGTATCTGTGATCATTGTGCCCCCAACGGTAATATTTACCGCACGATTTTTGGCAACACCCATTTTACTGATCAGCGGATAAGCAATTAAGGTATGTGAAGCAAACATACTGGCTAATAGCACTGACGTTGGCATAGAGAAACCAAGCAAAAAATACCCGCCGAAAATCCCCATTGCCATCGGAATAAAAAATGTATAGAGACCGAATACGATACTTTTCGTGCTATTTTTCTTAAAATCGACCAGGTCAATCTCCAGGCCCGCCAAAAACATAATATATAATAAACCAGCTGTGCCGGAAAGAATGATGCTGCTGTCGCGTTCCATCAAGTGAAGTCCATTTGGTCCGATAAAAGCCCCGGCAATAATAAGCCCCAATAGATGAGGAATTTTAATCGTATTGAGTAATATTGGCGCAACCAGGATGATAATTAATATTAAAAGAAATTTTAATACCGGATTGGTCAGCGGCAATGTGATGTCAAGTATATCGAGTAAGATCATAAAGTATCTAAGAATTACGCCGGCTCCCGGTAAAAAAATTTTGAAAGGGTATATTCCATCAAAATTCGCTTAAAATTACCGCACCGCTACGGGGCATCATGAATATTATCAAAAAGCAATGCCACTCATTTCCGTATACCAACAACTGAAAAAACCAAAGGAATTTTATTGCCGAGGGGTTTAATTCTAAACTTTCCCGGTTCATATTCCTCGGTTTCGTTGAAGCAATTATAAGGGGAATAGTCGTACTCATTGAAAGCCTGAATCTCGATCTGATGATGCATCAAGCTATTGAGAATATCGCTGATACTATGATTCCACATAACATAGTCCTGGCTGATGGAGGCTTTTCGGTCAGCATACGTGCCTTCTTCCGTCTCGTAAATGGCACCTGTATTGAAGTAGCTATATTGTATTTTCTTAAAGTTGTCATCAAACATCCATACTACTGGATGAAACTCCACCAAAATCAGTTTACCCTGTGGCTTTAAAAAGCCTGCAATAACTCCGGCCCACTTGTCCAGGTCTGGAAGCCAGCCGATAGTACCGTAGCTTGTAAAAATTATATCAAATTTTTTATCCAGCTTTTGTGGCAAATCATAAAGATTACAACAAATGAAGGAAGCATCAATCTGCGCTTGTTCGGAAAGCCATTTTGCCTTTTCTATTGCTTTATCAGACAAATCAACACCCGTGACGGAGGCCTGCAACCGGGCAAGCGACAGCGTATCCTGGCCGAAATGGCACTGCAGATGCAGCAAGTCTTTGCCTTTGATATCCCCCAACAGCTCCAACTCTATTTCTTTCAAGGAAGACTTTCCTTGAAGAAACCCTGGCACATCATAAAATTCCGAATCAAGGTGAGTATCTACTCTGTTATTCCAGGACTTTTTGTTGATTTCAAAAAAATTGTCAATCCGTTCCATAAGTGCAATAAAATTAAAAGTGCAGCTTCATGCCTTCATGGGAAGCTATAAAACCCATCTTTTCATAAAAACGAATGGCCTCTGGGCGCCGTTTATCGGTAGTGAGCTGCAACAGGTGCGCATTTCGCGCTTTGGCACGTTTTATAGCCCACGCAACAACCTGGGTTCCCAGCCCTCGGCCACGCACGTCATCCCTTACTCTTACAGCCTCGAGCTGCGCCCGCATTCCACCCTGATAGGTTAGATAGGGTATAAAAGTTATCTGAAACGTTCCCACAATAGATTTCGCATCGTCTTCTATTACCATTAGTTCCTGGTTAGGGTCTTGGGCAATTTTATCAAAAGCTTCAAAATAAGCCGCAGGAACTGGGCCTGGCAGATGTTCCCGGAGCTTTCCTAGTTTATCGTGGCTAAGCATATCAACAATTGCCGGAACGTCATGTTTTGTTGCTGTTCTAAAATTCATAAAATCTATGCATTATACTGAAATTCAATGTTATACGAGCGAATCTGGTTTAAATTAACCATCTTTTAAATCAATATAAAGTTTCTGATTTTCTCTCCTCTACCTTTAAGAAGAAGTCAGTACATACCTGGTGCCATTCAGCTGCAAAGTTTTGGTTAAAACTTTCGTGCCCGCCCCCTTTAAAGATATGTAAAGCCTTCCTTTCCGTGTTAATATTGTTAAAAACCGCCATCGTTTCTTCAATTGTAACTCGGTCATCATGATCGCCCGCCAGATAAAGTGTCGGACAAGTGACGCCGGAAGCATAGCGTGTCGGATTATGAGCAAAGGCGTCAAAGTTTAGCTGAAAGCCACCGAAGTAGGTAAGGCAAGCAGCCAAAGGAACTGGCGGAAAACCCATGACTTTGAATCTATTCTGCACGCTTTGATACAACGAGCCGAATGGATACTCCAGCACAATGCCGTTTACCGGCAGCGCTTCTTCGCTAAGCGTTTTTAAAATTGCCGCTGCACCCATGCTTGTACCATAGAGATAGACAGGCTTGCCGGGAAGTATGTCTTGATAAAAAGCGTAACTAGCCTTTACATCCTTGCTTTCTTCAAAACCTATGGTGGTGTAGACTCCCTCCGACCTTCCGCTTCCCCTAAAACCGATAATGGCCGTAGCGTACCCTATCGCCTGCAAGTCGATCGCTCTCCTGATCATAGAAGATTTATTACCGGCATAACCATGGTAGAGCAACATCAACCCTTTGGGATTTTCAACAGGCATATACCAGCTTTCCAGCTTTTTGTCACCGACAATAGTGTAGGTAAGATAGGGTGCTGGCGGCAAAATGGTGTCCTGCTGGTGCGGATTGCTTATGCCGGTAAAAATAAGGCCAAACTTGTCAAATATTGTCAGATTTTTTGGATCAGTTCTGGCATGATCGGTTGCTGAAAAATGTGTAAAACGGTAAGCGTGGATATAGGACACACATAGTAGGCCGAGCGCACTCAACAGACAGAGCAGCAGAAAATAACGAGTTTTTCTATAGCTGGATGATTTCAATGCATTAAATTTTTTACAATTTAAGAGAATTTATCAGAAAATGCATTCCTCTGCTTTTAAGAATATGGTTGATAGCTTTGGTTTTCCGACCCATTATTTGGATCAGTTTTAGGAATAATTTGGGTAGTCTGGTGAGGACACAGCCGAGGGTGTAAAAGGTTTTGAGGCATACATTCTTCATAGATTCTAGATGCCAGCGTGATTAATTGACACGAACGGTTAAACCCAGCGTTGCTACCATGTTAATATTGCGAGGATTCCTGTGGCCCTCGGGGTATTGATCCCCGGATGGATTAGGAATTTCAGAAAAAATTGTGCTATGAGGAAATACATTTTTTCGATTGTTTATTGATCTATCTATGAAGATTTCAGGGCTACGCCCCTTCATCAAAGGGGCGTTAGCCCTGTCCTCTTCGTAGCAAAATGTTTTGACGTTACGTGAGGGGCGTAGCCCTGATATCTTAATCTAACATGAGAACCTTTATTGCCTATTGAGGTTTCGCAGGTGTTGTTTTGTCACTTTTTT
This sequence comes from Marivirga sp. ANT-B6, assembly GCA_001683905.1. GTDB lineage: Bacteria > Bacteroidota > Bacteroidia > Cytophagales > Cyclobacteriaceae > ANT-B6. The sequence continues at coordinate 4,837 of LXQK01000254.1, read as the reverse complement.
TGCTTTTAAAGGCAAAAAAACCGCCAAAACGATGACTTTTGTTCTATTAAGCCCCGGGTTGCGCCAAAGGCATGGCTATGCCAAAACCCGGGGTTATTGAGATTAGACCTCGCCGGGGTCTGCGATAAGGATTTTTAGTTTGCTGAAATGGCCGATGAGTTGTGTATAGATTATTGCCATTTGTTTTGAGATTTCAGGGTAAGGTCCCTAACAAAGATATCAGGGCTACGCCCCATTTTTATTGATTGTTTATTGATCTATCTACCAAGATATCAGGGCTACGCCCCTTTTTTCGATTGCTTATTGATCTATCTATAAAGATATCAGGGCTACGC
>LXQK01000254.1:1064-4374 GCA_001683905.1 Marivirga sp. ANT-B6 | reverse complement strand
TTTTGACGTTATGTGAGGGGCGTAGCCCTGATATCTTTCTAATCGTACCTTCCAAAACATCAAATAGAAATTCGAACTTTTAAGCTTATTAGCAAGGTATCGTTGGTGCTTAAAAAAGTTAACCTATCAGTGGACACCCTTGCTTTCGACTATAGGATTCCGATCATTACGGTTCCTGCGGGACTTTCACCTTTTGGTTTGATACATGCCCGGCACACCGAAGATTTCAGGGCTACGCCCCATTCATCAAAGGGGCGTTAGCCCTGTCCTCTTCGTAGCAAAATGTTTTGACGTTACGTGAGGGGCGTAGCCCTGATATCTTTATAATCGTACCTTTCAAAGCACTTTACGGTTATATGGAAATGATACAACTCAACACGCAAGCCGTGGTATTATCAACCCTAAAAAATGTCAGCCTATTTTAGCGTCTTCAACCAGTCAAGACAAGCCTCAGGCCACTGATTTTCCGTGCCACCTGTGCCCATGGCAAAGCCATGCCCACCACTTTGATATATATGCAACTCCGCGGGCACTTTATTTTTCAACAACGCCTCGTAATACCGAAGACTGTTTTGAACGACAACTGACTGGTCATCGGTAGCATGTACCAGGAAGGTGGGTGGTGTATCACCGGTTACTTGTAGCTCATTTGAAAAATGGCGGACAGTCTTAGCGCTCGGGCTATCGCCCAGAAGATTCCTTCTGGAACCCATATGGGCAATGGTTTCATCGAAAGAGATTACAGGATAGATTAAGATTGAAAACGCAGGTCGGGCACTCAGGTTTTCTTTGCCATCGTATACTTTTTCATTGTAGTGGGTAGATAATGTCGATGCAAGATGGCCGCCGGCAGAGAAGCCCATCACGCCCACTTTTTCCGGATCGATATGCCATGTCCCGGCATTTTCCCTTACCAGGCGCATGGCACGCTGAGCATCCTGAAGAGGCGCAATGCTTTTATCGCTGGTGGTACTATCTAGTGGCAGGCGGTACTGGAGTACAATACCTGCTATGCCATGCCCTGCCAGCCAAGTGGCCAGCACATGCCCTTCCTTCCGGACGCAAACCACACTGTAGCCCCCTCCGGGGAATATCAGCACGGCAGAACCGTTGCCCTTGCCCTTTTCAGGGAGAAAAACTTCCATTTCCGGATCATGAATATTATCAATGCAACCGGTGCCATCAGGTGCTACTACGTTATTGGTGCGATGGGCGGTCGTAGCCAAAGGGATGGCGTCGGGCCACAGTTTTATGACATGATTTTGGGCGCCTGCCATGGTCGCAGCACTGCACAAAAAGATGCATAAGAGGCGGGAATATTTGAAAATCATAAAACTAAATCTAACGTATGTTAAAAAGTAATGATACTTATGAGGATAATTTGAAGCAATATATAAAGTTATCGACAGCAAATCAGTTTCTTTCAAAAAGAAGCATCGCAGGAACAATATTATTATTTCCATGTTAGAAAGCAAAATATAACGTTGTGAAAAAGACCCTGAACATTGCCAATATTGTTTCCCTGATTATCGCCGTGACCATCAACTACATTTCCAATACTTCAATGTCGGGTGGTGAATCTATCGGGGCCATTTCTGCGCGGTATGAGAATATCTTAACCCCAGCGGGCTATGCTTTCGCCATATGGGGGCTTATCTATCTTTTGCTGTTTGCTTTTGCTATATACCAAGGCATAGGACTATTTAAAAAGCATCCTTCCGATGAAATTGTCATGAAAATCAAATGGTGGTTTGTCGTAGCAAACCTTGCCAATGCAGGGTGGGTGCTGGCTTTTTCTCAGGATTTAGTTGGCGTTTCTGTACTCATCATTCTCACATTGCTTATCAGCCTCCTCAAAATCGTGCTCAATCTCGACATGGAGAAGCCGGATGCACCGCTTTCTACAATCGTTTGGGTCTGGTGGCCTTTTAGCATTTATTTTGGGTGGGTAACGGTAGCTGTAGTTGCCAATATAGCCACCTACCTTACTAAAGTGGGGTATGATGGCGCTCCCCTATCTCCGGCGCTCTGGGCCATTATCCTGCTTTTCATAGTAGCAGGTATTTGCGTTGCCTTGATCTGGAGCCGTAATATGCGGGAATATGCCCTCACTGCTGTTTGGGGTGTCGTCGCCATCGCCGTAAAGAATTGGGACGCCCATCCATTGGTAGCATATATAGCCGTAGGCCTTGCAGTCGTTATTTTTATCAATGTAGCCATCCATGGCCATAAAAACCGCCACGCTTTCATCAATCAACTCAAGTAACGACCTACAAGGGTCGTAATTTTAAAGGAAAGTCAACATTTCTTTGGCAACGAGGGCATTCCCTTTGGCATTTAAATGTACCTCGTCAGTGGTAAGTACACCCTTTGCTACGTTTTTTGGATTATTTTTTTTGAGGTGTTCTGCAAAAGCTTTTTGCAAGTCGCACACTTTTACCTGCTCAACCCTGGCTATTTTTCGGCTTATGTCTGCATATTGCTTCAAAAGTTTATCCAGGCGATTTTCTCCCGTTTTCTTTTCTCCTATTACTGTAGGCGTACATACAACCACTTCAGCTCCTGTAGCCTTAATTTTAGCGACAATGTCACGCAGGCCAGCCTCATACTGCTGTACGGGGGTACCATTTGGCGGGTTGTGCGTACTATGCCAAACATCATTGATACCGATATAAATAAACACCAAATCAGGTCGCTGCGAGAGCACATCTTTTTCTAACCTGGCCTGTAAGTCGGGCACTTTATTGCCACTAATTCCCTTGCCAACCAGCTCGTATTCAGCAGCTTTACCCTTAGATTTTAATGCCTGGCCTATCAGGTCGATATAGCCACCTTTTTCTACGCCGGCCTGGGTGATCGAATCACCGAAGAAAATAACTTTTTTCTTCTTGTCAGCTGCCACAAAGGAGCTCACCAAGACAGAAATCGCAAGGATGGTCAATAAAATCATATTTCTTTTCATGGTCTTTCGTAGTTTTCTTTTGAGGTTAAAATGTAGTCATTCATTCCCAAAAGTGCAATATAAAATTATAATCATTTGATACCTAAAAAAGAATACCATGCGCTAACGTCGCAGATGACAGTTGGACAAAAACTCTCGTGCAGAAAACGATATCGCACAACTTTAAATCACCAACAAAATTCCAATATTTAATCGACTATAGAGGCAGTTATTGCGATTATGACAGATTTACCCAACCTTTTGATACAATTATCTTGTCAGTCGTACGATCTACCCTCCTACTTTGTGTATTTAACCCGTGTTTCATCATGAGAATAACTGCAAACTTACCATCACAAAAATCATACA
>LXQK01000254.1:0-911 GCA_001683905.1 Marivirga sp. ANT-B6 | reverse complement strand
TGGAATTCGTCTTTGCGCTTTTATTAATCTCCATGATCATTATCATCCTTAAAATTTTCATCTAACATAAAGTAATATGAAGAAAGTAAAAAAAATCATCTATAATTCAACCCTAAATCAATAATCCTATGCCGAACAATTACAATCAAGTATTAAAATTCTTGCTGGTGTACAGGTGGAAAAGCAGGATATTTTGAACTTGCAGACGGACAACGCAACTGGTATCATTTTAAAAGAACACCAGATGATTATAAATTTGCGACTGTAGATGGTTGGGAATGGAGATCGTATGATCTGAATACTGTAGACGATGGAAAAACATTGGATCTGGTAAACTTCCTTGCTACCCTCAATTTCAAAACAGGAAATGTGTCGGGTAAATTTGAATTGAACATTGATCAGATTATGATAACCAATGGCAAAATTCAGCCCAAGTATAGGCTTTATAATTTTGAAAATCCTGCCAACAATCCATTTATCGTAGATGGAGAGGCTAGCACGTCTGGCTTTAATTTAGGCTCGTCTGTTGTGCCTTTTCAGGGAAATGGTTATTTTACGGTGAAAAAAGCAGCCACCGGTACGTGGAAAACTTTGGAAAGTTCCTTTACCCTGAGACGCTTGATTTAAGTGATATGGTTGATCCACACCTTTCCTTTTGGGTAAATACAAAAGGTGACGGCGGCTATTTCCAAATGGAGGATAGCAATGGCTCTTGGTTTCACTTCAAAATGGATGGCGATGACTATAAGTTCGTTACCAACGGATGGGAACGCAGATCCATACGTTTGTCGACTGCACCCTGGGAAGGTAATGGCTATCAGCCAACGACATTTCAGCCGCAACTTTTCTTTAAATCAGGCAATGTAAACGGTGCTTTTGAGATTAATATGGATGAAGTCTATACGGCCGCC
>LXQK01000253.1:17335-18167 GCA_001683905.1 Marivirga sp. ANT-B6 | reverse complement strand
AGGATCAAATAAAAAGCAAAAAGTGCTTATTTTAATATCCTTTTTTTATGAAATTTGCGTCAGAAGAGATAAAAACTTTAATTTTGAAAATCTGCTGGTTAGGACGAACGAACTTTGCCTTTCCTTATTTTTATGCTAGAACTGTTCTCATCCCTTTTTTATAGCGAAAAAGATCAGGAACAAAACAGGCGATGAAGTCTTTATATAAAGTGAAGGGAGCATAGATACTAGCCAATTTTTCAGCGTAAACTCTTCAAAACGGTTCGTTTACGATATAAATTAAAAACCTAATCAAGTTAATTCGGATAAAGTTATGGATCAATCCAATTTATTTCAGCGTCATAAAGCAACGATAGAGCAGGCAATAAAAGCCATTCACGATCGGACATTTTTTGCTCACTTTCCTGAGCACCCATCTCCTCAGGTATATGGGGAAACAGCGGATCAGGAGGGAAGGAAGAAATTCGAGGTGCAGGTAGGAAAGAAATTTTCAGAATTACAACAAGGTGAAAGTCAGCATTGGTTAGGGGTAGAGGAATCGCCCTATTTACAGGAGAATCTCAAGATAACCTATCCAATCTACTCAACAGAGGATTTAATTGCTAAAAGCAAGACGGCCTTTCGCGCCTGGCGAAAAACAACGCCGGAGGAGAGGGCTGGTATTTTAGTGGAGTCATTAGAACGAATGAAATCGAGGTTTTTCGAAATAGCCTATGCTACGATGCATACTACCGGCCAAGCTTATATGATGTCGTTCCAGGCCTCAGGCCCACACGCCGGCGATCGGGCGCTGGAAGCTGTAGCTGCTGGCTATGAAGAGTTAAAACGGTTT
>LXQK01000253.1:13936-17255 GCA_001683905.1 Marivirga sp. ANT-B6 | reverse complement strand
ACCAAGTGGGACAAGCCGATGGGGAAATATAGTATCCAGCTTGATAAGACCTGGCGCGCTGTACCTAAAGGCATTGGCATTGTGATAGGATGTGCCACATTTCCTACCTGGAACTCTGTTCCCGGATTATACGCCAACTTAGTCACAGGCAATACAGCCATTGTAAAGCCACACCCAAAGGCCGTTCTGCCTATGGCCATTGTGGTTGCGGAAATCCAGAAGGTGTTGGCCGAGCAGGGCTTTGACCCCAATGTGTGCCAATTGGCAGTAGATACGCCTGACCACCTGATTGCAAAGGAACTGGCAGAGCATCCGGAGGTGAAGTTGATCGACTTTACAGGAAATTCTGAATTTGGTAGCTACCTGGAGCGGTTAGAGAACAAGGTTGTCTTTACAGAAAAAACAGGCGTGAACTCCATCATCATTGATTCTGTAGAAGACATTGAAAAGGCTGTGCAAAATGTCGCCTTCTCGGTGTCCTTATATTCTGGTCAGATGTGTACCGCACCACAAAATATATTTATCCCTCAAAGCGGCGTAAAAACAAACGGTGGGAGCCTATCCTTTGACGTAGTAGCTACCAGATTTACGGAGGCCATCGCAGCGCTGGCTGATAACCCCAAGGCAGGCCCTCATGTATTAGGTGCTATCCAAAATAAAGATACCCTCACACGCGTAAAGGAGGCAAACAACATTCCCGGTAAAGTATGGCTGGCGTCGAAGACGATAGAGAACCCGATGTTTAAAAATGCGCGGATTGCCACTCCAGTTGTTATTGAAGTGTCAGCTGATGAGAAAGGTGTTTTTGGCAAAGAGCTTTTTGGGCCAATTGTTTTGCTGATCAAGACAAGCAGCACTGATGAATCTATCGCGCTGGCGCAGGAGATGGCCATGAAACATGGGGCTATCTCATGTGGTGCCTATACAACAGATTTGGAAGTAAAAGAACAGATCAAGGATGAGATGTCTATGGCGGCAACGCCTGTGTCCTTTAATCTTACGGGAGGAATCTACGTCAATCAGAATGCCGGATTCTCAGACTTTCACGTAAGTGGGGGGAATCCTGCAGGAAATGCGTCGTTTACCAATCCGGAATTTGTTGTCAAAAGATTTACCTGGGTGGGGTTTAGAGAACCTGTAGCTTTATAAAATTTAAGCGGCACGAATGGAAGGTATTGCAAAGATACCTTCCATTCGTGCCGTTTTACCTATCTCAGTGGTTAGTCCACTATTCGCTTCTCAATGACTTCACCGGATTAGCTACAGCAGCTTTATAGGTTTTATACCCTACACTAAAGGCGCAGATAACCAGGTTGATCAGCAGCACCAATACAAAGACCAAAGGCGAAATGTCAATCCTGTAATGATAGTCCTGCAACCATTCGTTCAAAAAATAATACGCAATAGGTGAAGAAATGATAAAAGCGACGATGATTAGCACGCCTAATTCTTTACCAAAAATAAGCCAAATATTGCCTATAGAAGCACCCATCACCTTTCTGATGCCTACCTCTTTTGTTTTCTGCGAGGTGAGATAAGAGATCAGGCCAAATAAGCCCATCGCACCAATACAAATGGAGACAAAGGAAAATATGGTAAATAAATGCGACAGCTTTTCCTCTTTCTTATAAAGGTTTCCCACGGTTTCGTCAAGAAACGTGTAGTTAAATACATAATCGGGATAGGTTTCCGACCAGATTCGTTCTACACTACTGATGCCACCAGCAATATCATTCGGGTTCAATCGGATTCCTGCCTCGTCCATATAATTCCGCCTATTGAGCATGATGAGCGGCTTTACCTCATCTTTCAGGCTTCCAACATGGAAGTTCGTCACCACGCCCATTACTTCTCGCTCGCCAATAAACTCAAAGACCTTACCCACAGCCTCTTCCGGGCTGGGAATACCCAAAAGTTCTACCATTTTCTCGTTAATTAAAATGCCACTGGAGGTATCCTTTAGGTGAAGCTTTCGTCCTGCCATCAAATTCAGGTCGTAAGTTTCCAGATAATATTCATCGATAAATTTTACATCTGCCACCAGACGTTCATCGCTTTCCGACTCCAGATATCTAAATGTAGAGATGTTGTTTTTTTCCGCCGTGGGGCCTCCAAAGTTAAAGCTCACACTTTCTACGGCGGGCTGGTCTAATAGACGGGCACGCAGACTTTCCAGTATCGACGCAGCCTGGTTCGGAATATAAATGGTTATAATAGCATCTTTGCTAAAGCCAAGCTTTTTGCTGCTAAAGTAATTGTTCTGGCTGATAATGACGATTGTACCAATGATCAGGATTTGTGTGATGGTAAACTGCACAATGATCAGACTCCTTCTCAACCCAATGCCAGAAATACCCGATGATTTGCCAAACGAATAATTGCTCTTCAAGGCATCGATAGGGTTGAAACCTGATAAGATAAGCGAAGGATATATGCCAGCCGCAAAACTGATAACAAAAAGCGCAATGAGAAGGAAAAATACGTTTTCCAGATCGAGAAAGAAATATTGGCCAATTGATATCTCCAAAAGATTATTGATCCACGGGAGGGTAATGAAAACCAATAGGATGGATAGCAGAAAAGCAAAGCATGTGATGACAAAAATTTCGCTTAAGAATTGGAACATCAGCTGATATCTGCTGCTGCCTAACACCTTGCGGATGCCAATCTCTTTCGCCCTTTTGGTTGCCTGAGCTGTTGCAAGATTAATAAAGTTGATGCTGGCCGTCAAAATCAACAGGAAGCCAATCAGGCCCAGCGCGCCAAGGGTTTCCCTGCTGACCGTCCGCTCATTGAAATTATCATATGCTGTACTGAAATGAATGTCATCCATGGGCTGAAGCAGGTGTAGCCTGCGGTCGTTTCCTTCTTCACCCATCGTCTTTGTAATCAGCTTTGGAAACTTATCCTCAAGCGGCGCGGCCTGATTTTTATCCTTTAAGAGAACATAATTCTGAAGGTAGGTAGAGGTAAATACCCAATCTTCCATATATACATTGTACCGGGGCTGAGAATTTAAGGAAATAAGAAAAGTAAAAGGGAAATCTGTGGTTGGTGGAAAATCTTTAACTACCCCCGTTACAGTCAAATCAAGTGAATTGTTCAGCCGGACCACTTTGCCTAATGCGTCATTGTTTCGAAAATATTTCTGGCGGAGCTTTTCTGTGAGAACAACACTGCCGGGGGATTTTAGTGCCGTTTCAGGATTCCCTTCCAACCAAAGATCCTTTCCCTGGCCAAAATCGAAAATTTTAAAGAAGCTTTCATCCACATAAACGACACCCTTTTTTTCTAAATATTTGCTATATAAACCATTTTG
>LXQK01000253.1:0-13814 GCA_001683905.1 Marivirga sp. ANT-B6 | reverse complement strand
GCATCCTCGACCTCGGGATAATTTCGCTTTAATTCATAGGCCAATGGATAAGGTGACCCCATATTCTTATGAATATCATTGGGCATGATATCATGGGTATTAACACGAAATATTTTTTCTGCCTGCGCATGGGTGCGATCGAAGCTAAGCTCATACTTAATGATCAGAAATAATATGATTACACAGGTAACACCAAGTGTAAGTCCTGCCACGTTGATGACAGTGTAAGAGGTGTTTTTGACAATATTCCTGAATGCAATTTTAAGATAATTCCTGATCATGTGGCAAGTGTAATAGTGAAAAATACCCCATCCTAAAAGTAGAAAAACTACATCCTAAGACAGGGTATCAGCATCTTTATGATCATAATTAAAGATGTTGTCTTTACCAGCTAAATAAAACGCCTGAAATTTTAAATAATTTAAAACCAGTAAAAACCTCCATCTAAAGCTAAGATCATTAAGAATTATTAGATCATGCGATAGTTCTTAAGGCAAACCATGCGTTCTCATATGTAAGTATAACAAAAAATTTCAGAAAATTAAATGATGTGGTAATTTAATAGAAGATTTTTTTTACAAAAAATTCCTTATAACCCTCAAAGATTAGCTACAGTTCAAATTGCCCCAATTTTTACCAGGAAAAATAAGCATGTACGCGAAGAAAATTCTTAGAATGTATACTTATCAACACAGCTTTCGCAAGGCATTGCCAATAGCACTACTTCCTTATCAGCTCCACAAAGGCGTAGTCGTGTGGATTTTTATCATCTGCTTTGTACTGTTCGCGCTTGGTTTCTTTCCACTTGCCATAATCTATTTCCGGGAAATAGGTATCGCCCTCGAAGGTCTCCTTTATTTCTGTAAGGTATATCTTATCAGCCATATCCATCGACATTTTATAAATTTCACCCCCGCCCAGGATAAATACCTCTTCTTGCTGGTTTTCCTTTCCCAAATCGAATGCTTCCTGAATATTGTTGACAATAATACACCCCTCTGCCTTATAGGCTTTGTTGCGGGTAACTACGATGCTTGTTCTTCCCGGAAGCGGCTTCTTGGTAGCTTCAAAAGTCTTCCTGCCCATAATAATGTAATGGCCCATGGTGGTGGAACGAAAATGTTTCATGTCATGCGGCATATGCCATATCAGGTCATTATTGTTTCCAATAACGTTATTGGCGGCTTTGGCTACTATAATAGATTTAATCATTGCTTTTTTTATCGTAATAAATTCGTTACTAATTGACCAGCCCTTGCCTGGACGTAAAAATCGGGGTAATATCATTTGGCCTGATCTTGCACGACTTTATTTCCTCGCAGAAATGCATCAATTTTCATCTTCTTTTTACCTTCCAGCTGCAGTTCTTCAATAGATAGGAGATGTGTCGATGTTTGAAAATACAGATATGTTTGGTCATCGGATACATAGGCGCCAGGTGCTAAACTTTTATCCTTGAGATTAGTTCTGCTGGTTTTATAGATTTTACACGTCTTATCATTCAATACGGTCCATGCTGCAGGATATGGCGATAGGCCTCTGATAAAATTATAAACCTTATCTGCGTCCTGATGCCAATTAATTTTACAGGTCTCCTTGAAGATTTTAGGGGCATGTTTAGCTTCCTGTTTTGGCATTTGCGGGGCCTCTTTATAAGTACCCGCTGCGATATGATCTACCGTTTTCAGAACCAATGCCGCCCCTGTAATCATTAGTCTTTCATATAAACTTCCCGCATCGTCATCGGCAGTTATGGGTTCTTTTTCCTGAAAGAGGATGTTGCCGGTGTCTATGGCATGTTGTAAAAAGAAGGTAGTAGTGCCCGTCTCCTTTTCTCCATTGATGATCGCCCAGTTAATTGGGGCAGCTCCTCTATAATCGGGGAGCAACGAAGCGTGTAGGTTAAATGTGCCTAACAAAGGCATTTGCCAGATCACTTCTGGAAGCATTCGAAAAGCCACCACAACCTGCAGATTAGCATCAAAAGCGCGGACTGCTGTGATAAAGTCCGCGGATTTCAGATTGGTCGGTTGTAATACAGGTATGCTATGTCTGAGTGCTGCATCTTTCACAGCCGATGTAGCAACCTCCTGCCCCCGCCCTTTGGGCTTATCTGGCGCAGTAACCACCGCCACTACCCGGCAGCCGTTTTTTACAAGTATTTCTAAGCTCGGAACAGCAAATTCCGGCGTTCCCATAAATATAATCCTAAGGTCATGTATTGGCATACGTTGGTACTAAAAGCATGTTAGCTATTATTTGAAATCCGGATACAACAAATATGCGGTACGCATCCGCTTATAATCTCCCAGGGCCGGCTCCCAGGTTTTTCTAATGTCACTCTCATTGAGGCCAGCTTTAATTTGCTCCATTAGTTGGGCGGTACCCGCAAGTTTGTTGAAAAAACTATTGAAAAACTTACCCTTGTCAGGAGATTTTTGGTAGAAATCTATCAGGTACTTTAGGGTAAACTGCCTATCTTCAGACATTGTTCTTAAATCTATACCATGACATTGTTGCTGGTTATACATGGGGCTTTTGGCCCCGGCCATACTGGTGGGTGTAAATGTAAAGTTGCCAAAAACTTCATCAGGATGTCCGGCCACCTGGAAGGGAAAGGGTGTGCCCCGGCCAACGCTGATGATGGTGCCTTCAAATAGACACAGCGACGGGTATAAGGCAATGGAAACCTCATTGGGCAGGTTTGGTGATGGTTTAACCGGCAGGGCATAAGACATGTCATGTTGGTAATTATGCATCTGGATAATTTCCACCTTGCACTGTAGTCCTCCTTTGAGCCAGTTTTCCCCATTGATCATCATGGCTAGTTCCCCAACGGTAAGCCCATGAACAATAGGTATAGGATGAAGACCAACGAATGAACTGAAAGCAGGTTCTAGAACAGGTCCGTCGACATAGCTGCCATTAGGGTTTGGCCGGTCTAAGACAATTAATTTTTTATTGTTTTCAGCACAGGCTTCCATGACATAATGGAGGGTGCTAATGTAGGTGTAAAATCTTGCCCCCACATCCTGGATATCGAATATCACGACATCTATATCTTCTAATTGTTTTGCAGTAGGTTTCTTGTTGTCGCCATACAGAGAAATCAAAGGTAGTTTTGTTTTTGGATCCGTGCCGGATTTGATGATCTCGCCAGCGTCTGCCTCGCCCCGAAACCCATGCTCGGGCGCAAATACTTTTTTTACATTCATCTGTAGGCTCAGTAATGTATCTACCAGGTGCTGGTCGTACACCTGAGAGGTTTGATTTACCACCAGAGCGATTCTTTTTCCTTGAAGCAAAGGAAGGTAGGCGTTCATATCTTCCGCACCCATCGTCAGCTTTTCAGCTGCCGAAACTGAAGCTATTTTTTCATTTATCCCACATTGACGGGCCAATAAAAGATTAAATAAAAATGAGGTGATTAAAATAGTAAGATTCATGCTTAATTTTTTAATTTGCAATCGAAAATGATGCGATATGCCTGTGCTGTTTTACTTTTTTTAACGTTATAAAGGCCATTAATATATCCAAATTTAATTTTTTAAATTGAACCTATCATATTTTATATCGAAAAGAATTCATAAAACAGATGAAAATTCCTTTTCGTCTACGATCCATAAAATAGCAATCGCAAGTATAGCCATAGGTTTGGCTGTGATGATCATCTCTTTTCTGATTCTTGGGGGCTTTCAACAAACGATTAAGGAAAAGATTTATGGCTTTGCTTCGCATCTTCAGGTAACTAAATACACCTTAGGCAACTCCATGGAGGAGGTGCCGATATCAAAAAAATCAGACTTTTATTCTAATCGGGAAAGTTATGAGTTTATTGACCATATACAGGAGTACAGTCATAAAGCAGGCCTGTTAAAAACAGAAGACGAGGTTTTAGGTGTGCTACTCAAAGGTGTGGGTAGAAGTTTCGACCTCGACAGGTTTCAGGAAAATATCATATCTGGCACCTTTATTAATTTCAAGGACTCAACAAGTAGTACCGATGTGCTGCTAAGCCAAAGAATTGCCAACAGATTAAAGTTAAAAACAGGCGATGATGTAGTCATTTATTTTGTCCAAAACCCGCCGCGCTTCAGGAAGCTTAAAATTGTCGGCATCTACGAAACGGGCATGGAAGATTTTGACGACAAAGTTATCATTGGTGATATTGCGCTTATACAAAGGCTAAATGATTGGGAGGAAGATCAGGTAGGAGGATTCGAAGTTTATGTTAAAGATGATGGGAATATAGATTTTGCTGCAAAATCCTTATTGGAAGATCTTGATTATGATCTTTTTATCGAAAAAGTCAGCGACCGCTATATCCAGATTTTTGAGTGGCTTACCTTGTTGAACAGGAATGTCGTTATTTTTTTAGCGCTTATCTTATTCGTCGCCTGTTTTAATATGGTGTCCATTTTGCTCATACTGATCATGGAGCGTACCCATATGATCGGCGTGTTAAAAGCGCTCGGCGCCACCAACGGGCAGGTGCAAGATATTTTTAGGTACAACGGGATGTTACTGATTGTAAAAGGAATGTTTTTGGGAAATCTGATTGGATTAGGATTAGGTGCTTTACAATATTATTTTCAAATTATCCCGCTGGATCAGGAAAACTACTATATGAGCTTTGTGCCTATCGCCTGGGATTGGCCGATCCTGTTATTCTTAAATTTTATCACCTTTGTAGTTGTCACCCTCATATTGGTGATACCCACGATGGTTATTTCCCGCATCAAGCCCATCAATGCTATAACGTTTGATTAGAGCGTTGGTATCTTTTAAAGTAGCTGTTGATTTTGATCTGCAAAACACCAAAAATAGCTTCCTTGAAAATTCCCTTGCTCATTTTTGACGTTCCTTTAGATCTGTCGGTAAAGATAATCGGCACCTCCTTTATTTTAAATCTGTATTTCCAGGCCAGAAACTTCATTTCTATCTGGAAAGCATAACCGATGAATTTTATTTTTTTAAGATCAATAGTTTCTAAGACGATCCTTTTGTAGCATTTAAAGCCCGCCGTAGCGTCATTGAATGGCATACCAGTGATAAAGCGCACATACCAGCTGGCAAAATATGACATCAGTACGCGCGACATGGGCCAGTTCACTACATTTACACCCTTAACGTATCTTGAACCTATCGCCATATCGTAGCCTTCTTTGGTACAGGTATTATACAAGGCGACCAGGTCTTTCGGGTTGTGAGAAAAATCGGCATCCATTTCAAAAACGTAATCATAGCCCTGGTCAAGGGCATACTTAAAGCCATGAATATAGGCTCTCCCAAGCCCTAGCTTACCAGGCCTTTCCATCAGGTGCAACTGACCATCGTATAATTGTTGTAGCTCTTTCACCTTTGTTCCTGTGCCATCAGGGCTATTGTCGTCTATTACCAGGATGTCGAAGGATAACGGCAGTGAAAATATCTCCTTAATGATAGACTCAATATTTTCAATTTCATTGTACGTGGGAATTAACACCAATCCGTTGGTTGGAGCATGCATATATGCCAGATAAGATTTGTTAAAGTTCAAAGCTAAAAAAATATTTTATGGAAATGATTTATTCCCCAGTTTCTTTTCAGACAGGATGATGGCGTACTTTTTATCCTGATTTTCTTTAAGTTTGCACTGCCTTTTGAGGTAGTTGATATACAAAAAGTAAAACGATGAAAATTGCGATAGTTACCTGTGCAGATATGCTTAACTATAATAGCAGCGTGGGCAGTGAGGACGAGCTTATCCACGAATATCTCTCCGATCGGGGCCTTGATTTGACTTTTGCGATTTGGGATAGCCCTTCAGTAGTCTGGAAAAACTACGATCTTCTTCTTATAAAATCGCCGTGGGATTATTTTGATAAGATCGCTGCTTTCTATAGCTGGCTGAAAAATATGAAATCGGAAGGTATTCCCATGCTAAATAGTACTGAGATTATTTACTGGAACGCGGATAAGATCTATCTCAAAGAGATGCAGGAATCGGAGATTTCCATTGTTCCCACACTTTGGCTGAATAAGGGGAGTAAATTTCAGCCCGCAGCACTTTTCGATCAGTTAAAATGCAACAAGTTGATCGTAAAGCCCCGGATCAGTGGCGGCGCGAAACAGACATTTTCTATCGAGCGTACGGACCAGGCAGTATGGGAAAAGGTTTATCCGCTAGTGGATGAATCAAATTTTATGGTGCAGCCCTTTCTTGAAGGTATTGTGACAGAAGGAGAGTATTCGCTTATTTTCTTTAATGGCAAATTCAGCCATTGCGTATTAAAAAAAGCAAAAAAGGATGACTTTCGGGTACAGCATTTTTTGGGAGGCACGATTCATCCTATGGAACCTCCTGCTTCTATTTTGAAACAGGCCCAGCATGTAATCGATCTATTTGCAGCGGACTGTATGTATGCCAGGGTGGATGGTGTACAAGTAGCTGGTGTTTTGCAGCTCATGGAACTTGAGCTGATCGAGCCTTTTCTTTTTCTTTTTAGCCATAAAAATGGGGTGAAAAATTATTATAACGCTTTACAGGAGGCTATCCAAAATTTAGATCATTCTAATGGCTCATAAATGCGTATTTTTAGATAGAGATGGCGTTCTGAATCGCGAAAGAGGTGAGTATACCTTTTTGCCGCAGGATTTCGAAGTGATAAAAGGCGTTCCCACAGCTATTGATGAGTTGAAAAAAAATGGGTTTTTGGTGATTATAATTACTAACCAGGCGGGTATTGCCAAAGGTATTTATACGCGGGAGCAGATGAAGCAATGTCATGAGCTCCTGCAGGAAGCATGCCACCATGCGATAGATGCGATCTACTATTGCCCCTATCACCCTACCTATTCAGCTTCTCTTGCCCGCAAGCCCGATTCGCTGATGTTTGAAAAAGCCATGGCCAGGTTTGATATTAAGCCCGAAACCTCGTGGATGGCTGGAGACAAGGAGCGGGACTTGATACCTGCCAGGAAGTTAGGCATTAAGACCATCGGCATAACCGAAAGCCAGGCAATTGGTGAAGCTGATTTTATGGCCAAAAATCTAACCGAAGCTGTAGCTATTATTTTGGAACAGCATAAAAAAGCCCCGAACAAATGATTTGTCCGTGGCTTTCGAGCATTTGGGCTTATTTCTTATAGCCTAGCGTCCTTAGCATCGAGTCGCTATCTTGTTCTGGAGCAAAAAGACTCGTCTCTATCTCTCCTTTTTCGTTCCTATCGATAATGACGTGTTTGGGCGCAGGAATTAAGCAATGTTGGATGCCGCCATATCCGCCAAGGGACTCCTGGTAGGCGCCGGTATGAAAAAAGCCCATGTATAGTTTGTCGCCATTCTGGATCATTGGAAGGAAAACCTCGGTGGTGTGCGCTTCGGAGTTATAATAATCCATGCTGTCACAGGTAAGTCCTCCAAGATTCACACGGTGAAAATTGTCATCCCACTTATTTACTGCAAGCATAATATATTTCTGGTTTAAGCCCCAAGCATCTGGCAGATGGGTAATAAAGGACCCGTCGATCATATACCAAAGCTCCTTATCATTCTGAAGTTTCTGGTCTAGCACCGAGTAGATAACGGCACCACTTTCTCCCACCGTATAACTGCCAAATTCGGTCATAATGTTAGGCACTTCTACATTATTCTTCTCACAGATCCACTGCACGTTTTCGATAATCTGATCTGCCATATATTGATAGTCATAGTCAAAATACACGGATGTCTTGATTGGAAATCCACCACCAATGTCAATGGTGTCTAGCTCAGGGCAGATTTTCTTAAGTTCACAATATTTATATACGAAGCGGCTTAGCTCGCTCCAGTAGTAAGCAGAATCTTTGATGCCCGTATTGATAAAAAAGTGTAGCATCTTTAGCTTACCCTTTGGGTGCTTCTTGATTTTATTGTTATAAAAGTCGAGGATATCATTGTATCGGATACCAAGTCGGGAGGTGTAAAAACCGAAGTTTGGTTCCTCATCTGCTGCTATTCTAAGTCCCATTTTAAACTCCCTGGTGACCTTCGCATCATAAGCATCGAGTTCCTGCATATTATCAAGTACGGGTATACAGTTTTCGAACCCGTCATTGATCAATTCTGCAATATAATTGGTGTAAAGCTCTCTTTTATACCCGTTACAAATGATATACATGTCTTTTTCAACCTTTCCTTCTTCATATAAATTTTTGATGATGGGAATATCGAAAGATGAAGAGGTCTCCAGGTGAATATTGTTTTTCAAAGCCTCTTCCAGAACAAATTTGAAGTGCGACGATTTTGTACAATAACAATAGGTATAGTTGCCATTATACTTGTGTTTCTTTATAGCATTTTGAAAGTACTTTTTAGCGTTTTGTATGTTTCCACTAATTTTTGGTAGGTAGGTTAACTTCAGCGGTGTACCATATTCTTTGATGATATCCATTAGGGGCACATCGTTGAAGAGAAGTTCATCGTTTTCTACTTTAAATTCTTTTGTAGGAAAATCAAATGTTTGTTCTATTAAATCTATATAGCTTTTCATCCTTTATGTTTGGTGATTAATGGGTCGTCAAGAAACCTTAAAATTTTTCGCATAACATTTTTTGAATTGTACAGTATCCTAATGTTGTTTATAAGGTAAAAGTTTATAAACCGTGTAAATTTGCTATAATTTTATAATCTTTGCAAAATGGAACAAGTTAAATTATTAGAAGTAAAATCAGAGATAGCTGCCGGTACCAGAGGGGCCAGTTTAGGTGTCGATGCTTTAAAAACTGCTTGTTTGGATAAAGGTTCTGATTATTTTGCCTTATACGATGCAGAAGAGGTCGAAAACGTTAATGATATATTGTTTGATACCAACAAATTTCCCCATGCAAAATTTATTGACGGGGTGCTTGTTATGGAAGAGCGGGTGTGTGAAGCCACTGCAGAGGCCCTGGCCGGGAAATATTTTCCTATTGTTCTTGCAGGAGATCATTCCACCTCTGCAGGTACCATTTGCGGTATTAAAAAAACCTACCCAGACAAGAGGCTCGGCGTGATTTGGATAGATGCGCATGCCGATCTGCATACACCTTTTACCACGCCGTCAGGCAATATGCATGGTATGCCCCTTGCTATGGTGTCGGCCATTGACAACCAGGCGTGTCAGGTAAATCAACCTGGGGTAGAAACGTTGATGTATTGGGAGAAACTGAAGCATGTGGGTTTGCCTGGTCCTAAAATTTATTTGTCGGATGTCGTTTTTATTGCGGTAAGGGATACCGAGGAGCCAGAAAAGCACCTGATGGAACAATATGGCATCAAAAATTTTTCCCCTGCGGAAATCAGGGAAAAAGGCGTCAAGAAAGTAGTAGAAGAAACTTGCTTTCTCCTTGATCATTGCGAAATGATATATGTCTCGTTTGATGTGGATAGCATGGACTCCAAATATTCAGAGGGAACGGGTACGCCTGTCGCGGATGGATTAACGGTTCAGGAGGCTTCGGATTTTAATACGCTGCTCATAAAGAACAAAAAAGTTTGCGTTTGGGAAATGGTAGAGGTTAATCCTACGCTCGATACACTAAATTCTATGGCAGAGACAGCTTTTGATATACTTGAGGCTACCACACAGGCTTTGCTGGAGAGAGATATAAGGTTAGAAAAAGCAGTATAAACTAATCGGCTGTTTAATGCCTCTTTCATAAAATTATTGGCTACTCATCATTCAAATATCCTATTATGGACATAGAAAATCTGCTGAAGGAACAAATAGTAAAGTCATTTGATGCCATCTTTGATATAGACCTCAGCAAGGATGAAATCCACCTACAACCCACCAGGAAAGAATTTGAAGGCTCTCATACATTTGTAACCTTTCCATACGGAAAAGCCACCAGGAAAAGCCCTGAAGAAACAGGAAAGCTTTTGGGCGCGTTCTTGAAAGAAAATTCACCGGAAGTACAGGATTTTAATGTGGTGAAAGGTTTTTTAAATATAGTCGTGGCAGACGAAACCTGTATGGCCGTACTTTCTGCCATCAAAGAAAATCCTGAACATGGCGAACTCCCTGCCAATGGCAAATCTGTCGTCGTAGAATATAGTTCACCCAATACAAACAAACCCCTTCATCTCGGTCACCTGCGTAATAATTTTTTAGGGTATAGTATATCGGAGATTTTGAAAGCCGCTGGCTACACAGTAACAAGAGTAAATCTGGTTAATGATCGGGGAATACATATCTGCAAGTCAATGTTGGCTTACCAGAAGTGGGGAAAAGGGGAAACACCGGCATCTTCCGGCATTAAAGGCGATCACCTGATAGGGAATTATTATGTGAAATTTGACAAAGAATATAAGAAGGAAATTGAGGCGCTGGTAAAGGCAGGGATGGATGAGGATATAGCCAAGAAAAAAGCGCCGCTAATGAGAAGTGCCCAGGAGATGCTCAAGAAGTGGGAAGAGGGCGACCAGGAAGTAGTTGGCTTGTGGAAGCAGATGAACGACTGGGTGTATGAGGGTTTTGAAGTTACTTATAAAAATATGGGCATCGACTTTGACGCCTACTTATATGAATCCAACACCTATATCCTAGGCAAAGATATTGTGGAGGAAGGATTGGAGAAGAAGGTCTTTTTCAAGAAGGATAATGGGTCGGTATGGGCTGATCTTTCTGACGAAGGCCTCGATCAAAAGCTGGTGTTACGTAGCGACGGCACCTCAGTATATATGACTCAGGATTTAGGTACAGCAGATTTAAAATATCAGCATTATCATTTCGACAAGTCTATTTATGTGGTGGGCAATGAGCAAGACTACCATTTTGTCGTATTATTTAAGATCTTAAGAAAGCTTGGCCGGCCTTATGCTGAGGGGTTGTACCACCTTTCTTATGGAATGGTAGACTTACCTACAGGTAAAATGAAATCCCGTGAAGGCACTGTAGTAGATGCTGATGAACTGATGCGGGAAATGGTGGACACAGCGAAGAAGCATACCATTGAGCTGGGTAAAATCGAGGATTTTTCTCAGGATCAAGCTAATGACCTATACCATATACTTGGTTTGGGTGCTTTAAAATATTTTCTCTTAAAAGTAGATCCTAAAAAGAGGATGCTTTTTGATCCACAGGAATCCATAGAATTTCAGGGACATACCGGCCCTTTCATTCAATATACTTACGCACGCATTGCAGCTATTGTGAGAAAGGGGCATCAGTTAGAGATAGAGCCAGATCAAATTGATCCCAAGGGTATAAGTTCGCTGCACCCTATCGAAAAAACATTGACCCTACTGTTGCACGAATTTCCTTCCAAAGTGAAAGCTGCTGCCGATGATTTTTCGCCTTCCGTGATTACGCAATATGCCTACGATTTGGCCAAAGAATACAATCGATTTTATGCGGAGGTTTCCATCTTTAATGTGGCAGACCCTAAAGCAATGGAATTCAGAATTTTACTCTCTTTTTTGGTGGCAAGAACTTTAAAGAAAGCGATGAAACTTTTAGGAATTGACGTGCCGGATAGAATGTAATACATTATCAAAAAAATTAGAAATCATGTCATCCCAAGCCTGGCTTTCAGCAATTCGACTACGCACTCTGCCACTTGCGCTGGCATGTATCGCTATGGGTAGCTTTTTAGCTGCTGCAAATCAAAGTTTTAACTTACTGATTTTTCTCTTATGTGCTTTAACTACCATCTGTTTGCAAATACTTTCCAACCTTGCCAATGATTATGGAGACTCCGTACATGGTATAGACAGCGCTCTAAGAGAAGGGCCCGCGCGGGCTGTTCAGTCAGGTAAAATATCATTGAGTGCCATGAGGAAAGCAATGATCCTGCTAGCATTTTTATCATTGATCAGTGGGATTAGCTTACTTGTTGTAGCGCTGCGTATAAACTATAAGGCTTTTTTATTTTTCTTTTTCCTCGGATTGTTATCGATTACAGCTGCAGTGGCCTATACTGCGGGTAAGAAACCCTACGGATATGTCGGCTTGGGCGATATTTCAGTTTTTGTTTTTTTTGGCATTGTAGGTGTATCAGGTACCTATTTTTTACATACGATGCAATTTGAAAGGTTGATTTTACTGCCTGCCATCAGTTGTGGTTTTTTTGCAACCGCGGTGTTAAATGTGAATAATATCAGAGATATTAACTCGGACCGGGTAGCTGGGAAAAAATCAATTCCGGTTAGAATTGGAAGGGAAAAGGCTGTACATTATCATTGGTTTCTCCTGACAGCGGGCTTAGTCGCTGCTTTGCTTTTTGTGGCGTTTTATTTTTACAGTTTCTGGCAGTTGATCTTTCTTGTGACGGTTCCATTATTAATTGCCAATGGCAGCGCTGTGAAGAACAAAAAAACAGCCTCTGAATTAGATCCGTTTTTGAAACAAATGGCGATGACGACCCTATTGTTTGTGCTTACTTTTGGCCTGGGGCTCATGCTTTCCGTTTAAGGAGAGAGGAGCGAGGTTTTAACTTTTTACTGACCCGACTGAAGACGATGAAGACGATGAAGATACTGGTACCAACTGATTTCTCGGAACAGGCTACATTTGCCCTTGATTTTTCGGCAGAACTAGCCCATCTGTTTAAGGCTCAGATCCACCTTATTCATATTGTGGAATATGCACCGGGTTCTACTGCTGACATTACTGGCATTAACCCAGTGGAGCATTTCGACAGCCGCTATCTGATGCAGCTTTTGGATGGCGCCAAAGGTAGAATGGAGGAGATTTCTGCAAAGGCAAGGTATAGCAATATTGAGATGACTTATGATGTGAGCGTCGGTAACGCTTTTACGGGTATAACAAATACCATCACGGAAATGGAGGTTGATCTTATCGTCATGGGAAGTAAAGGGTCTAGTGGGTTAGCAGCGCTTTTTATTGGTTCGAACACCGAAAAAGTGGTAAGAAATGCGGCATGTCCGGTAGTCACTATTAAAAATCATACGTCGGTTCATGATATCAAAGAGATATTATTTGCTACCGATCTGGAAGATTATGCGGAGAAGGCAATACATCAGTTGAAAGTTTTGCAAGAGAAATTAGGGGCCCACCTTCACCTGTTGAAAATTAACACAATAAAGGATACAGCAGTCGATGCTGCCTTTTTACATCGACTAAAGCTGCTTGCAAATCAGTGTGGACTCACAAACTATAGCGTACATGTTATCTACGATAAGGTGGAGGAACTGGGAATTAAAGATTTTGCAACGCAAAACGATATTGATATGATTGCGTTAGTTACACATGGCAGATCCGGATTTTTACAGTTGTTGAGCGCCAGCGTTGCTGAGGATCTGGTAAATCATGCCTCCAAACCTGTGTGGACTTATTTGTTAAATGACTAAATGAAATGAAATGGCAAAAAAAGAGAACGAAAATAGGAAAAATCGCGTAGGTGTAGTTTTCTCCACTAATCCCGATTTTGAATACGAAGAGCGGGTTGATGAAGAACCTGCCACCTTGGCTATTCATCAACAGCAACTCAAAGTAATGCTGGATAAAAAAATGCGTGGCGGCAAGCAAGTGACTTTAGTATCGGGTTTTATCGGGCAGAGCCAGGATCTGGAGATCTTGGGAAAATTTATCAAAACCAAGTGTGGCGTAGGTGGTACAGTAAAGGATTGTGAGGTTATAATTCAGGGCGATGTGAGAGAAAAAGTAGTTTCAATCCTCGTGAAAGAAGGTTATAAGGTGAAAAAAGTTGGCGGGTAACCTTATTTTGGTATTATCATTAAGATAAAATTTTATCATTACGGCATTAATAAAAATATACAACAAGTATTTTTACTCACTTACGAACAACATTGGCTATTTTGATAATTTTTTAATATTTTATATTATTTT
>LXQK01000252.1:9547-13254 GCA_001683905.1 Marivirga sp. ANT-B6 | reverse complement strand
GGTTCCAGCCTTGAGATGTAAAACCTGGAAGTTCCACTTCGTTGAGCAAGTTGTTCTTGGGTTAACCCGGCTTTTATTCTTGCCGATTTAATCAGGCTACCAAATTTCTCCGAGTTAGAGGGTTCCGGAGGTTCACTTAGTCTGTAAAATTCATCAGGACTAAATTCGTATGGATGAAGCTCATCTTTCCCATCTTCTGATATGAGCGTTACGGGGATATTAGACCATGACAAAGTAAAGTTTCGGAGTTTTACATTTTTAAAATCCTGAGGTATCAGAAGTGTATACTCAATGTCATCTTCTCCGATTTTCCATTGTTTAAATATCTTTTCAAAGTCAAGTATTCGACTTTCCCGTTGTTAAACATGCATCGGATAGTCAATCCAGTTATTTTCTGAATTTTTATAATTCTTGGAATAGTTCTTTCTCATAATCTTGGATTCAAACGCTGAAAATTCTCCATCAGATATTCTTGTTTCGTTTTTGCCCATTCGATCAATTTGTTTCGCTGGGCTTTGGGTAAGTTGCCAGCATAAGGTGTCAGTATCTTGATTTGAATTAGTACTTCAAACTTAGCATAAATGGCATGAAAATGAGGAGGTGGATGTTCACGTGAATAAACATCAATCTTGATCAAATCAATAATTTTCAATGTTGACAAATTTGTTATCTAGTTAGACAACAAATATAAGAATTGTGAGGTACTAAGGCAAGCTTGCCATGCAGCATTTAATGCATGCCAACGGCGGGGCAACAACAATAGTAAGTGTCAATGAGTCTGCACTAATTAAAAAATCGGCGCCTACTGCCTTGGAAGATTGACAGTTCTTAATCGCCAGTTTTTGGTAAGGGTATATTTATTCTTTTGCAATAATAATATCGCGACGCCAGTGCCCACAAGGCTACTACTGGCAATCACCACCCCATTGTTGATACTAAATTCATTGCCAGCAATTACAACCTCATTAAACTGGTCCCCAACAAAAAGCAGGATGCCGGCACCGATCAGGTTAGGCGCCAGGGCAGCACTCAGTCCTCCCCGCTGTTTTTTATAATACACCTTGCTAATCTCCGTAACCTTCACCGTATCAAGGTTGAATATGATGGTACTGTCTTTCAGGTCTCGGATCCTGTCTTCATACAAATACTTTCCAGTCGACTTCAATTGGTATCGAAGCTCCTCCCCGGGAAAAATCTCAATTCGTTTTCTCGTGCCCATTTTTTCCAGCACTAGAAATTTCTGAGCAAAGGAATAGGTCAATGAAAAAATCATTAAGCCAACCAATAATGCTATTTTTTTTATCATGGAAGTGATGCCTTTATAGAAATCAAAAAATCCACTGCGAAGTGGATTTTTGATATATTAGATTTTATGAACCCAGTTGAAAGGATCACTTAAATTTCCTGACTTTATTCCCTCCAGTTCACGCAACACCTTTGCTGTAAAACTGGTCTCCCCGGTTTGAGGTAGTTGATAATCTTTTCCATCATAACCAATGGTAGCGATATTGGCAATGGTGGCGGCAGTGCCTGTTCCAAAAGCTTCCTTTAAGGTATCATTTTTCAAGGCGTTAATCACTTCTTTAACGGCAACTTTCCTTTCCTCCACCTGTATGCCCCATTCACGGGCAAGGGTAAGCACACTATCGCGTGTTACACCTTTCAAGATGGTTTCGCCGGCTGGCGCAGTTATTAAAGTATCGCCAATCATAAACATCACATTCATGGTGCCTGATTCTTCGATATACTCATGCGATTTAGCATCAGTCCATATGAGCTGGTGATAGCCTTGTTGCTGCGCTATTTTGGCAGGATAAAGGGCAGCCGCATAATTGCCTGCTGCTTTCGCATATCCTGTGCCACCTTCTATGGCCCTTGCGTGCTCAGTTTCAATTTTGACTTTTACAGGTTCAGAATAATAAGCGCCGACAGGGCAGGTGAATATCATGAACTTATAAGTATCGGATGGTCGAATGCCAATATATTCGTCGGTAGCAAAAACAAAAGGCCGTATGTACAACGAAGTGCCTGCTTTTTTCGGTACCCATGCCCGATCCAGCCTGAGTAGCTCTGTCATGCCACCCATAAAAAGATCCGATGGTATCTGTGGGATACACATTCTATCGGCCGATTTATTAATGCGCTTCAGATTATCATAGGGTCTAAAAACAAGTACTTCATCCTTTGCATTTTTGTAGGCTTTCATACCCTCGAAGACGGACTGTCCGTAATGAATAGCAGAATTTGCAGGGCTTATGCTGAGATTTTGGTAAGGTAGAATTTGATAATCTGTCCATTCTCCTCCTTTAAAATCTGCCATAAACATGTGGTCAGCATATACTTTTCCGAAGGGGATGTTATTGAAATCAACCTGGCTGAGCCTTGAGTTTGAAGTAGCGGTTACTGCAATATTAATCGTATCTATCATATCATTTAAAACTCTCTTTGAAGTCAAAAAAGTCCACTAAGGTAGGAAAAATTGACTTCATAACAATGGATAGGTCAATCTCTTGTGTTCCAAAATATTTCATCGGCGCCCAGTTCCTGCGCCATTTGGCGGGATAGGACAAAAAGATAATCTGAAAGGCGGTTGAGATACCGGATCACAATGCCCTCGACAGGTTCGATTTCACCTAAAGCTATCACTTTTCTTTCAGCTCTTCGGCAGACACAGCGGGCAATATGGCAAAAGGAAACCGCCTGGTGCCCACCCGGCAGAATGAAGTGCTTCATAACTGGCAAGCCTTTTTCCATCTGATCCACTTCATCTTCCAGCGCCAAAACATCGTTTTCGTGCAGCGAAGGTAGCTTTATATTCGATTTGGTGGGGTCTGCTGCCAATAGTGACCCAATGGTAAAAAGCTGGTCCTGAATTGCTTTCAGCAGTGCTTTTCTTGATGCGTTTACAAGTTGATCCCGCACCAGACCAATATGGGAATTGAGTTCGTCAATTGTGCCATAGGCATCAATACGATGGTTGGATTTTAAAACGCGCGTTCCTCCCAATAAGGAAGTTTGGCCTTCGTCACCAGTTCGAGTATATATTTTCATGCGAGAAATTAATAAGATGCTTGGGGATATACAAAAGTGGTGATTATTTGTTTAGCCCGGGCAAAAAATAAAGGCAAATGTGACCTTATGCCTTTATTTTTTCTTTTTTAGTGCTATTGATGTTCTCATTGATCATATCAGATTCAATTAGTCCATCGCGCAGGCGGATTATGCGATGCGAGTAATGGGCAATATCGTCTTCGTGCGTCACCATAATGATGGTGTTGCCCTGGTTGTGTAACTCCTGAAATAAGTCCATGATATCATAGGACGTTTTGGAGTCAAGGTTTCCGGTAGGCTCATCGGCAAGTATGATACTGGGATTATTCACCAGCGCGCGGGCAATAGCGACTCTTTGTCTTTGCCCACCGGAAAGTTCATTGGGTTTATGCTTAGAGCGGGTTCCGAGGCCCACGCTTTCCAGCGCCGCCTGTGCCATATCATTGCGTTCAGATTTTCCATACCCGGCATAGATAAGTGGTAATGCTACGTTTTCCAACGATGTGGCACGCGGTAAAAGGTTAAAAGTTTGAAATACAAAACCGATTTCTTTATTTCTGATTTCAGCAAGTTCGTTTTCTGTTAGATCACTGACGTCATTTTTGTTCAAAATATATTGCCCCGATGTAGGGGTATCCAAACAGCCAATGATGTTC
>LXQK01000252.1:2430-9396 GCA_001683905.1 Marivirga sp. ANT-B6 | reverse complement strand
GACATATTCTCCACAGTTTATCTCTATAGAAATGGACACCAAGGCGTTAATGGTCTCGCTACCCATTTTATAGATCTTTGATATCTCTTTGGTTTCAATCATTTTTTCCATGGTATAGAAATATTTTGGTCCGTTATGTTTTTTTTTCGCTAACTAAAAATAGCCCCAGGGTGGTAGTCATTATGATCTCTCTTACTATCTTTTAAATAGTATAAGGTATCATTGAAGATCTAAAAATGATAAAATAAAGTTATTTCTGCTATCCTTTTTTTATAAACGGAAAATTTCTCTGATTTAAGGCAGGTATAGCATCCTCGAACCTCACTTTATCAACTTGAAAGTAAATTATGAAAAAGTCAGCTATGATAATTGAAAATTCCGATTTAATTTGTATTCTTGTGCAATAATTTGATTTTCCATTGAAAATACCGAATTTTATATCGCCCCGAATAATAACTTTAACCTGTTCACCAGGTAGGTCTGCCACATTACGTCGTCGTATTTTTACAGCTTCGGTTATGAGCAATATTACCCCTTGCGGGTAATTAATATAATTCTCTCCTATGCCTCTTGTGCTATCCTTTAAAGCCGATGAAATGTCGACTTTAAGCTTACTTCATTTACTTTCTATTGGACTTTTATGAGAATTTTAAAATTTGGAGGGTCTTCCGTTGCTACTCCCGATACCATTAAGACTGTCGTTGGAATCATCCGAAATGCCCATGTGGCCCATCGTCAGGTCGCTGTTGTAGTTTCAGCCTTGGGCGGTGTTACAGATATTCTGCTTAAGATCAGCGACTGGGCATTGATAGATCCAATGGCCTACAAAGAAGCCTTGAAGCAACTCGATGACCGCCATTGTTCGGCTATCAAAGCTTTGGTAAGTATGAAAAGGCAATCTGCCGTACTGGCCAATGTAAAGCATAAATTAAATCAGCTCGATGATGTATGCCGGGGAGTAGGACTTATCAGAGAGCTCACACCTAAGACAATAGATTTTATCACCAGCTTTGGTGAGCGGTTGTCTGCTTATATTCTCAGCGAAGCACTTCAGGAATATATGCCAGAAGTGGCCTATCTTGACGCCAGGAAGGTAGTAAAAACCGATGCCCTATACGGGAAGGCAAAAGTGAATTTTGTCAAGACTAATGCACTAATTACTGCCTATTTCGAGCAGAATCCCCAGCTTCAGGTCATTACCGGCTTTATAGGTAGTACCGACGACGGCTCCACTACCACGCTTGGCCGCAGTGGGTCGGATTATACAGCTGCCATATTTGGCGCGGCGCTCGATGCCGATGCCATAGAAATATGGACCGATGTGGATGGGATGATGACTGCTGACCCCAGAAAGGTAAAACAGGCATTTTCCCTCACGAAAATGACTTATGAAGAAGCCATGGAGTTGTCGCATTTTGGGGCAAAGGTAGTTTTCCCGGCAACCATGTTGCCCGCAATGAAAAAGCGAATCCCTATAATTATCAAAAATACCTTCAATACTGTATTTGAAGGAACGGTGATATCCAGAGAACCGGCAGTAGAAAATATTCCTGTAAAGGGAATATCTTCATTGTCAGGCATCTGCCTGTTGAATCTTAAGGGAAGTAATATGGTAGGTGTTGTAGGGGTTTCCCAAAGGTTATTTACAGCCCTTGCATTGGCTGAAGTAAATATCATTTTAATAAGCCAGGCCTCCTCGGAGCATTCTATTTGCCTGGCTGTAGAAGCGAAAGATGCGCAAAAGGCAAGATTAGCTATCGAACAAACTTTTGAAATAGAGATTGCCAGACAATATTTATCTCCGCTGGAGGTAGAGGTAAACCTGGCCATTGTAGCCATTGTTGGCGAGAATATGCGCAAGGTACCGGGCGTATCGGCTAAAATGTTTAATGCCCTGGGAAAGAATGGAATCAATGTTACAGCCATAGCCCAGGGAAGTTCTGAGCTAAACATCTCGGCGGTAATACAGGAAAATGACCTTTCAAAAGCGCTGAATGTGCTCCATGAGGGGCTATTTTTAAGCCACAGGAAGGTGATCAATTTGTTTATTGCGGGTACTGGTTTGATTGGCAAGCAGCTGCTGCAAATGATTGAGCGCACAAAAAACAACCTTGATGAGCAGCACCATATCAACATAAACATCATAGGACTGGCGAATAGTAGGCAAATGCTGTTGCAGAAAAAGGAGGTCGAAATGGACGATTATCTTCAAAGTCTTGAATCACAAAGCGAGCCAACAGATCTAAACAAGTTCTTGCGGTATATGAAGGTGGTCAACCTGCCCAACAGTGTTTTTGTGGATGCAACGGCAAGCAATGATATTGTTCAATATTACCAGCCAATCCTTGAATCAAGTATATCCATTGTTACTCCCAATAAGAAGGCCAATTCGGGCACCTTTGCACGCTATAAACAGCTTCGGGAAATTGTACGGAGGAACAACGTACGTTACCTATACGAAACCAATGTATGTGCCGGCCTTCCTGTTATCAATGTAATTAAAGACCTGATCAGTAGTGGCGACAGCGTGATTAGTCTGGAAGCTGTTGTGTCGGGTACCCTAAACTACTTGCTAAGTGAATATGATGGATCTATTCCTTTCAGTGATCTGGTAAAGGATGCCATGAAGAAAGGGTTTACAGAACCTGATCCAAGAGATGACTTGAACGGGATGGATGTTGCCAGAAAAATATTAATTCTTGCACGTGAATGTGGCAGTGAGCTGGATCTAAATGACGTAGCCCTGGAAAGTATCGTGCCACAGAAATTTTTGGAAGCGCCAACAAGGGAGCAGTTTTTGGAGAATCTGACCGCTTTCGATGCTACTTTCGATGCCACGTATCAGCAAGCAAAAGCCAGCGGGAAAAAATTATGTTACATCAGCCGGTATTCGACCGAAGGGTTGTCGGTAAAACTTGTAGAAGTAGGACCGGAGCACCCGTTTTACGGTCTGCGTGGCACTGAAAATAGCGTCTGTATTACTACAAATTATTACAAAACCTACCCTATGGTCGTAAAAGGACCGGGCGCTGGGGCAGAGGTAACTGCAGCAGGTGTGTTTGCAGAAATAATAAGAATGGCCAACCAGTAACTGATATGCTTTGGATGGGTTTACAGTGGAACTTTCTAACTTAAGATAATGGCAAATAAGTCAATTTCTGTTGCAGCGCCTGCTACCGTAGCCAATGTTGCCTGTGGCTTCGATGCACTGGGCTTTGCTGTAAACAGCCCCTCAGATGTCGTGACGATGCGGATGCTAGATGAACCAGGTATCCGGATTTTACCGGTGAGAGGTCCATATGGTGAAGGTTTGTCCACAGATCCCGCCAAAAATACCGCAGGGGTAGCCGTCGCTTCATTTTTAAAAAGGATAAAATCAATACAGGGTTTTGAGATTATCTTGTATAAGAATTTGCCTTTAGGCAGTGGTTTGGGATCTAGTGCTGCGAGTTCTGCTGCTGCAGTATTTGCAGCCAACGAACTTATGGGGCGTCCGCTGGCTGTGGAGGCGCTAATACCGTGTGCTATGGAGGCTGAAAAAATTGCCTGTGGCGCTGCCCATGCCGACAATGTGGCACCGGCATTGTTAGGGGGCTTTGTCCTGATTCGTAGCTATGAACCCTTGGATATTGTGCATATTCCTTGTCCTGAAAATTTATTCTGTACGCTGCTGCACCCACATGTAGAATTACGTACCGAAGACTCCCGGAAGATATTGCGAAGCGAAATTAAGCTGATTGATGCTATTACCCAGTGGAGCAACTTAGCCGGTTTGATAGCAGGCTTAATTACGGCTAATTATCCGTTGATTGGCCGATCATTGCAGGACGTAATTATAGAACCCATTCGTTCAGTACTTATTCCAGGTTTTGATGTGATCAAGCAGGCAGCCCTTAAAAATGGTGTTTTGGGATGCAGTATTTCCGGTTCGGGGCCATCTATATTTGCCTTGTCTACCGATGAAGCGACGGCCAACAAGGCTGGGCAGGCCATGCAACAAGCACTTTCGGAAATCGATCTTACCAGCGACCTTTTTGTGTCCCGCATTAATATGCATGGAGCACAGGTCATCAAATTTTAAGTTGATGCAATATTACAATATTAACCAGCCCACAGATAAAGTATCGTTGAAGGAAGCGATTATGCAGAGTCCAAAGGGCGTTACCGGCTTATATATGCCGGAAACAATACCGCCAATGGATGCTTCCTTTATGCAAAACCTGGGGCAATATCATTTGCAGGAGATTGCAGGGGAAGCTGCTAAAAAGATGTTTCACGGCGACGTGGAAGATCGCGTACTGGAGGATATCGCTGCCCATGCGGTAGATTTTGCGATTCCCGCTGTACCCATTCATGACAATATATATACGCTGGAACTATTTCACGGACCTACCCTTGCTTTTAAGGATGTGGGCGCCCGATTTATGGCCGGTCTTTTCGAGCACTTTATTGCTCGTGAACGCAAAGAGGTAAATATTTTGGTAGCCACTTCAGGTGACACGGGTAGCGCTGTTGCCTGCGCATTTTTAGGAAAACAGGGCATAAAGGTTACCATATTATATCCGTCAGGAAAGGTGAGCAAATTGCAGGAAAAGCAATTGACGACTTTGGGGCAAAATATCACTGCGCTGGAGGTAAATGGCACCTTCGATGACTGCCAGCGGATGGCAAAACAGGCTTTTGCAGATAGTACCCTGAAGCCATATGTAAATCTAACATCGGCGAATTCAATTAATTTCGCCCGGCTATTTCCTCAATCCTTTTATTATTTTCATGCATTTGCGCAGCTTAGCAAGATAACGAAGCCCTTGGTTTGCTGTGTGCCCAGCGGAAACTTCGGTAACATCACAGCAGGATTGATAGCTAAACGAATGGGGTTGCCCGTACACCATTTTATAGCAGCCACTAATCAGAATGATATCATTCCGCAATACCTTTCTTCCGGTGATTTTACGCCAAAGCCTTCTGTCACCACCATTTCCAATGCCATGGATGTTGGTAATCCTAGCAACTTCAGCCGTATGCAAGCATTATTTAATGGTGTTTATGCTGATTTTAAAACGGCCATTACGGGATATGCTTTCAATGATGAACAAACGAGGAAAATTATGCGACAGGTATATCAACAGCATGATTATGTACTAGATCCCCATGGTGCCATCGGGTATGGTGCATTACAACATTATTTACAAGGAAAAGATTTGACAGGTATATTTCTGGAGACGGCGCACCCAGCTAAGTTTGGTGATGTAGTAGAAGATACACTGGGGGTGGAAGTGCCGATGCCGGAAAATTTGCAGCGGTATGCACGTCTCGAAAAGAAAAGCATTTTATTAGAAAATGATTATGATCTGCTTCGCGATTTTCTCATAGAAACATCAAGGTAGGTTATCTATCTGCATGCCCCTTCTCACACTTACATTAATTTAATGTGGAGTTTTTAAGGTGCTTTAGGTACGGATTGATCAGATTATCTTTTACAATATCCATGCGAAAATAACTGGCAGTATCGGTTTGAAACCAAAGTTCAAAGTATTCCTGACTCATTTGAAACACCGAAATCTCCAGGTTTTTGAATTTGCTCTTATGGATAAACTTCCCCTGGTCCAGGACCTGTTTTACCCTCATCTCAATACTTTTATCAAATGGTTCTCCCATATGTCTTTCTTTAAATATGACTTAAAGTAAAGCATAATATATTTTAACAATACTTTTAACTAAGTGAAAAACCATTTATGTAAGTAATAGGATAAACCTTAGAAAATATATACCTGAAGATGTAGGTAACTACCTGATAACAAAAGGCTATTGCCAATTTTCTCTCGCCTGGGTGGCACCTAACTGCTGGTTATAAAACTGCAGGAAATCGGCATAATCTGCCGAATCAGTCAATTCCTTGAGATTTAGCAGCGAGGTGCCAGCATAATCTTCCAGTCCCAGCTGCAAACTTTCAAGGATAAAAGCTTTATGGAGTACTACAGAATGTGTATTGGTGCCCAATGCATTGAGCAAAAGCTCATAGGCCTTTAGATTGTCCTGCTTCTTGTTATAGAATGAAGCTGCCTGTAGGTAAGCTTGCTCATAAAAAGGATTTTTACGTATCAGCGTATCAAACAAATCTATTGCTCTTTTATCGTTGCCCTTATGCTGTGCTACAAGCGCCTCGAATAACATGTATTGTAATTTCTGCGATGTTGAAATAGGTTTTACCTCTTCTAGTTTCTGCTGTAAACCTTCGTAATTTCGGTTTTCTGCCAGCAACTGTAGTTCTCCCCAGGCAATCATATCTTCTAAGGATGGCGTGTTCTCCGCCAGGTAGCTAAGCCGGGTAAGCATATGACGGGCTGAGTCTAGTTTGCCTTCACGCAATGTCCTCTGAAAGCTTTTCTCCAATAAATCAGCCTGAAGTAAGGGATCCTTAACGCGCGCTATATTGCTAATCGATACCCCCTGGTCTACATTCATGTTGAAGAAGAGTCTTTGGTACCGTTGCCTTTCGGTTTCCAGTGGGGAATTCCCTAAAATGGCTAGTGCCTCATCAGCGAGCTGTGGGTTAGTTTCCCCAACCACCGTCTCCCACAAATTGATGGCTGCCGCATGATCGCCAGCGGCACTTAACGCGAGTGCCTGATTTACCAGGGCATCATCATAACCTCTTGAAGCACTTTCGCTAAAATAAGCGCTTGCCTTGGCATAGGCCCCCTGATCAATGGAAAGTAAGCCCAGGATATTGAGGTAGTAGCCGCCTGCAGCACTACTTTCATAACTTAATCGCTCCAATACATCAAAAGATGCCGCCACATCGCTGTTGTAGTATAAGTTCAAGGCCAATAGCAAATTCAGTACCTCGTGATAATCGCCGTTCTCCGGTATATTTGTAAAGGTTTTCAAAATTTGGGCAATCTCTCCATTGGCGGATTTAATATGATATAAGGCATAATTATAGACATAGGAAAACGCTTCGGG
>LXQK01000252.1:0-2296 GCA_001683905.1 Marivirga sp. ANT-B6 | reverse complement strand
GTTTTAAGCTTGTACTTGTTGGCTAAGGAAAGCAGGTTAGCATTTAATGGTAAATGTTGGTTTTTCAATAGTTCATAGGATGTCGAATCGATACCTGTAAACGTCGCATGTCGGTGGTAAATAAACAACTGATTCGTTAGCGCTTCGTCTACACTGAGGTCATCAAAGGAAGCCTGCCGAAAGAAATAATCCGCAGAATCCTTCATATTCAGCCTGGAATACAACAGGCCTATATTATTATAAATAGGCCCCTCTTTTGGAAATATTGCTAATGCTTCCTTTAAGGTAAACACAGCATCAAAAATTCTGTTGTTCTCGTTGTAAATATTGCTTAAGCGGATATAACCATATTCCGATGGCTTCTTACCCTTAGCTTGTTGAAAATAATAAAGCGCCGTGGCGGGATCGTTTTGCTTAGATGCCAGGGTAGCCAGTGAGTAATTTGATCGGTGATTATTGAAAGCATTTTGATGCCCAATCTTATAGTATTGCTCCGCCAGAAAATAATTGTTTTCAAGGTGGTAAATATCTCCCAGCCCATTGTAATACCCTGCAACAGCCTGGCGATAGGTAAATAGATTTGACTTAAAGAGAAGAATGCCTACGATCACGATCCCGACAATATTCACCTGGAAATAGGGCATGCGCATTGGCTTATAAACGATCTTATGAACCTCGGCATTTTGTTGCAGCGGTGTAGAAAAGTTCAGAATAACATAAATGAAGAATATAATACCAAAGCCCAGATGGCTGAAGATAATGATATCTTCAAATGCTTCTAACATAGGATCATTGGCAGTGGCATGAAAAAACGCGATGGTAATAAAACAAATTATTCCCATGGCCACATAAAAATATTCGCCTATCGGACCAAAAGAAATGACTCCCTCAAGTTGCTGCCTCTTTTTTCTGTACCCCCATATTCCTGCAACGCCGGACAAAATCAATAACAAAAAAGCATCGATATAATAGAAGTCCCAGGTTATTACCGTGGTATTGCGAAGGTATGTGATCAGCAAAAATCCCAGGTAGATAATAGAGAGGAAAGAAAAATGAAAGATATTGTTTTTACTATAGATCGTACTGCCATTCGTAATGATAAACAGGAAGCCTGTGATAACTTCGTGGGCCACAATCAATATAAAAATAATAGCTATAACTACGGGGCCTGCAATACCATAGTTAGAAAGATATAGCCATGGGTTAGACACCCGGGCAAAAAGGCCGATAAAGATGCCAAACAAAAGTGAAACTAAAAGAAAAGCTACGATTCTGAACAGAAGACTTTTGTTCTGATCGAAGGCGTGGAAATAATAACTCAAAGGCAGGTAGAGCGCGAAAATTATCAGCAAGCTCGTCGTATCTCCTTTTCCAAACAAAAGTAGGTGCTCTGTTTGCAACGATATGGCCAGATATATCATAAAAGCCATACCTGCAATATACCAAAAACGGCTAAACGTAGTAAAAACTGCGATTAAGACGCTGATGCCAATAGCAAGAAAAATAAGAAAGCTGTAATTATAGAATATATTTAATTTGATCTCACCGGCAGAAAATATTTCCTGCAGCAGAAACTGGTCGGCGAAAAGTTCCAAATTAAATAGGGCAAGCTGAAAATTGTCAACGAGAACCGGGGCTTTGCTTATCTGCAGGGTAGTTTTCCAATCCACTAGCCCATCTAAACCTTGGAAATAAGCGATGAGGTAGATGGCGATGCTTAGTGTGAGCAGCGCTAGCAGAAATATATAAAAATTTCTTTGGCTTTTAGGCCACTCATTCCAAAACCTGATATTATCCATTAGGTAGTTTCTACTCTAAAACTTTGGGCACGCGAAAATAGTCAGCGTCCTTCGCCGGGGCATTTTTTAGTCCTCGATTATGATCCAGCGGCTCTTCAGCAATATCCTCTCGCAATACGTTGATCTCATGCGACATATGAATCAGAGGTTTGACAGTCGTGGTGTCTATTTCGTTCAATTTTTCTACCCAGGTGAGGGTGTCACTCATGCTTTTACGCATGTTCTTTTCTTCTTTTTCCTCAAAGTCCAGGCGGGCAAGGTGAGCGATTTTCTTAATCGTTTCTTTATCTATTTGCATCGATTCAGTGTAATTTCAGGAATTATAGTATATCGTTCTTTATAAGATCACCAGCCATTGAAGGCACCATGTCAGGGTTGTGCTTCTTTATCTCCAGGTCAATGATGGTGTAGATTTTTTCTTTTAAAGTATCCACATCCTGTAGCGTCATACCTGCCGTTGGAATCGGCTGATGATAGATTACTTTAGCTTTTTTTCT
>LXQK01000251.1:4950-5266 GCA_001683905.1 Marivirga sp. ANT-B6 | reverse complement strand
CTCCCTCCTCCTTCTATCATATAAGCAAAGATTGTCCATGGGGCGCCGGCAAAACCGATCAGTGGCACCCGGCTATCAAGGTGCTTTTTTGTCAACGTTATGGCATCTAGCACATATTTAAGATCCTCTTCAGGATTAGAAACCCGAAGTTTCTCCACGTCACTGGCCGATTGTATGGTCTGAGGAAAAAAGGGGCCACGCTTTTCTACCATTTCATAAGGCAAACCCATAGCTTCTGGGATGACGAGTATATCAGAAAAAATAATGGCCGCGTCCACCCCAAGTAAATCTACCGGTTGAATGGTTACCTCTGCAG
>LXQK01000251.1:3127-4755 GCA_001683905.1 Marivirga sp. ANT-B6 | reverse complement strand
TTCTCCTCTTGCCGCCTTTAATATCAGATCATTTTTTATTTGCATCCCCAAAGATAGCGTAAATTAAAAGCAGTACAATATTTCACAGATTGGCTCAGAAAATTATTGATGTACCACGATATGTCGTGATGGCAAATCAAAATTAACCCCCAATTCTCCGTGTTCTTGCAACCGCTGAAATGAAATGAAAGTAAAGTAAGTTTTTCAATGAAAAATTTGTAATTTATTTTTTTATTCGATGCATCTTGCTCATCTAAATATTCTTTTCTTATGAGACCAGCTATTTTGCTTTTTCTTGTGTTTTCCAGTTTATATGCCCATGCCCAAAAACCACCCATTAAGTTTGGTGATATTTCGAAAGAGGAGCTCGAGCTGACAATTTATGATCGTGACTCGTCGGCTGTAGCTGTAGTTTTGACTGACTATGGTCATGCTTATATTAGTCTGTCCACCAGTAAATTGATTTTCGAGCGACACAAGAGAGTCAAAATTCTGAAAAAGGAAGGATTGGACTATGCCAATGCCGCCATTCGATTGTATTACAGCGGTAGTGCCAAGGAAACGGTGTCGAACCTAAAAGGGGTAACCTACAATATGGTCAATGGTAAATTGACAGAAACGAAGATGTCGAAACAAAGCATCTTTGAAGAGAAATTTAGTAAGAATATTAACCTTTACAAATTTGCTTTCGAAGATGTACAGGTAGGCTCAATCATTGAGTATAGTTACAAGGTGAATTCAGAATTCTTCTACAATTTTCCCAATTGGCAGTTCCAATATTCCATTCCTGTTATCTGGAGCGAATACAGGGCGGATATTCCTGAATTTTTTACCTATCAGAAATATATGCAAGGGTACGTTTCTACCACGATTTTTGAATCGCCTATAAAATTTCAAGGGCAGAATTCCTACACTGCCAACCGGTGGGTGGTAAAAAATGCGCCTGCATTTAAAGAAGAAGCTTTTATGACCTGTGAAGACGATTATATTTCCAGGATCAATTTTGCGCTTTCGTATTATAAAATCGGCGGTATTACCTATGAAATTATGGGTACCTGGGAAAAGCTGAGAAAGATTTTAAACGAGAGCGAAAGTTTCGGAAGGGTGGTAGATAATTCTGGCTTTTTAAATAAGACAGTCAAAGAACTTACTGCCAATGTAACAGATCCTGAAGTGAAGATTAAAATTATTTATGATTATATAAAAGAGAATATTGCCTGGGATGGTGAATCCGACTTCGAGACAGCAAAATTAAAAGATGCCTTTAAAGCGAAGAAAGGAACTTCTGCAGATATTAACCTGGGGCTGGCCTCTATGCTGCGCGAAGCTGGTTTCGATGTAGAATTAATCATCCTAAGCACCCGCGAGAATGGATTTGTGCGAACGAACTATGCAATGGTGCAACAATTTAATTATGTGGTCTGTCAGGTAAATCTGGGCGATAAGACCATAATTCTTGATGCTACTGACAGAAATTTGCCTCAAAATATCTTACCTGAACGTTGCCTGAATGGACAAGGGCTTTTGATTTCCAAAACGAAAGGTGTCGAGTGGATTGATTTAGAATTTTCCGATAAAACAAAATCTTTGATCAATGTCACCTTTGCTATGGATGAAGGTGGATCTCT
>LXQK01000251.1:2279-2981 GCA_001683905.1 Marivirga sp. ANT-B6 | reverse complement strand
TGCGCAAGCAGTACAAATCGAATGGAGAGGAGGAATATATTAAAAATATGGTTTCGGGCAAGTCATGGAATATTTCCGATCAGCAATTTACTTCGCTTGATAACCTTGATATGCCAACCAGTGAGCATTTTGATGTAGAAATTACAGATCACGTTATGATGGCAGGTCAGATGGCTTACATCAATCCCTTTGTTTTATCTAAGATCCAAGAAAATCCTTTCAAAAGTATTGAGCGCGAGTACCCGGTAGACTTTGGGAGTCCATTTGATAAGATGTATGTGGGCAAATTCACCATCCCAGAGAATTATGCCATTGAGGAACTTCCTAAAAGCAAAATCATAACGCTCCCTGACAATGGTGGCAAATATTTGCTTAATGTGGCACAAGTTGGAAACAGTATTACCGTCGTGAGTAGTTTCAGCATCAACAAAGGCATGTTCACCCAGATGGAATATCCAAATCTGCGTGAGTTTTACAACTTGATCGTGGCTACGCAGTCAGAGCAGATCGTCCTGAAAAAAATCAACTAATTGGCTATGCGCATGAGATTCTTTGTCTTGATATTGCTGACTACTACACATGTAGCACTTAGCAAAGAAATTAAATATCCTGTAAGTGACATACCGGCCAACCTGATTTCGAATAATAATATTGTTGTAAGGGATGAACAGATAAGTTTTACTGTATTATCAAAAAGTGAAG
>LXQK01000251.1:0-2145 GCA_001683905.1 Marivirga sp. ANT-B6 | reverse complement strand
TACGGCAAGGATGATGCCGTAAAATATACGGTATATGATAAACTAACAAAGGTTTTAAACTTTACTGGTACCGTATATGACAAAAATGGCTTGGCCATTAAGAAACTAAAAAAATCAGACATTATCGACCGGAGTTTAGGAACGGGTAATTTGTTTGATGATACCCGGCTGCAGATCGCGGATTTACAACATGGCCAGTACCCTTATACCGTTGAGTTCGAGGTAGAACTTAAATTTAATTATTTATTTCATATTCCAGCCTACCATGTTGTTACACAGGAAAAAATGAGTGTCCAAAACGCTTCTTTTTCACTTATATATCCACCGGCATTAGCACCTCGGTTTAAGGAATTTAATATCACTGTGGCTCCGGAGAAGGCTGAGTCAAGTACGGAAACCAACGTATTTAAATGGACATTTAAGAATGTCGAAGCGATGAAGGGTGAACCCTTTGGCCTTCCTTTACATGAAACGGTGCCCCATATTATTTTTGCCCCTACAACATTTGAATATGAAGGGTACGCCGGGAAAATGGACAGCTGGAATAATCTGGGTATGTGGATTAATTCATTGAATAAAGGAAGAGACATTTTGGACGAAGTTACAAAAACTAAAATCAAAGGTCTTGTTGCAGGTGCTGCCACCAAAGAGGAAAAAGTAAAGATATTATACGAATACATGCAAAGCAAAACGCGGTATGTAAGCATTCAGTTAGGAATCGGGGGTTATCAGCCATTCGAAGCTTCACTGGTTGATAAAACAGGCTATGGGGATTGTAAGGCACTTTCCAATTATATGGTTTCGATGTTAAAAGCAGTAGATATTGATGCTAATTATACCTTGGTATGGGCTGGCAGCAGCCTAAATCCGCTTCAGCAGGACTTTCCAAGCTCCCAGTTTAACCATGCTATTGTTGCTGTACCCAATGATAAGGACACTTTATGGCTGGAATGTACCAGCCAGACAAATCCGTTTGGATATATGGGTAATCATACCGGTAATCGATATGCCCTGATGATACTGGAA
Source organism: Marivirga sp. ANT-B6 (assembly GCA_001683905.1). Lineage (GTDB taxonomy): Bacteria > Bacteroidota > Bacteroidia > Cytophagales > Cyclobacteriaceae > ANT-B6. The sequence continues at coordinate 1,119 of LXQK01000251.1, read as the reverse complement.
GACGGTGCTAAGGTGGTAAAAACCCCGGTTTATGATAGTAAAGTAAATCTACAGTCCAGGGATGCAGATGTTTATATAGACCTGGGAGGACAAGGCACAGCAGAGATAACCACGGCATATTCAGGTTTGCAATATGAAAATAACGACCTCGACCAGGTATTGAATATAAAGGATGAGCTAAAGAAATGGATTAATAACAATACTGATATCCCCAGCTTCGACTTGAGTAACTTTTCCTACGAAAACAAAAAGGACAAGATTCCAACAGCCACTGTTAAAATAGCGCTTGTTATTCCACAACTTGCTCCTGTAAGTGGAAAGCGGATATTTTTGACTCCTAATTTGATGAACAGGCTAACTTTTATACCCGAAGCAAACACTAACAGGAAAACACCCATTTTTGTAAAAACCGGTTTTACTGACGTTGATGTCGTCAGGTACCATATTCCCGAACAGATTTATCCTGAGTTTGTACCGGAACCGATTCATATTGAGTCAATTTTTGGCGTGTACGATGCAGAATATGTAATGGAACAGGGACTGATGGTCTATAAAAGAAAGTTAACCATGAAAGATGGACAGTTCGCCCCTGAGCACTACCAGAATTTGCGTAATTTCTATCAGGACATTAAGAAGGCAGACCAGGTAAAGGTGGTTTTTCTAAGCCGAACGTAGCATTCAATCGATAAGATTGTTTCGGTGGTCCAGGTAAGCCATTACCTAGACCACCGTTTTCTATTACGACCCACCTGAATGTTCTTCATTTCCGTTTGCGGCCTTTAGGCTATTGCTGCCAAACTAAATCTCCATGATTAAATGTTATATTTACCAAACAGGTCTTGGGTAAGGCTGTTCCTAACGATTTAAATTTATAGCCATGCATTTTTTATTTGCATCCCCAAAGATATAAGTAAAATAAGAACAGCACAATAGATATAGGGTTGGCTAATCGTTATGCTCCGCTATTTCTATCAATTCGCTCCAATGCCCCTAGACAGATTCCGATCAAAAAGAGTCCTACAAAACCAACTAAATATATTTAATCATCAAAATAATTTCTTTATATCTGATTTGACCTTTAGTTACCGTTTAGAATCTAATATTCAAATTTTTAAAAAT
>LXQK01000250.1 GCA_001683905.1 Marivirga sp. ANT-B6 | reverse complement strand
CGTCCTTCCAGAGGCATATCCAGCATAAGAAGGATTGAAACTGAAAAGAATGCAGTTAAGCTAAAGGCGCGCGCTGACTTCCAGAGGCATATCCAGCATAAGAAGGATTGAAACGTGGCTTGGTATGGGTAGCATTATCTACAACGGTTTGCTTCCAGAGGCATATCCAGCATAAGAAGGATTGAAACTTAAGCAATGGCCGTAAGAACAAAAAGTGAACTATACTTCCAGAGGCATATCCAGCATAAGAAGGATTGAAACAAATAGCAGATTTTGCACGATTCGCGTAATTAGGTTCTTCCAGAGGCATATCCAGCATAAGAAGGATTGAAACATCACTATCTTTACCCTCCTCTTATCTTACGCAGCAACTTCCAGAGGCATATCCAGCATAAGAAGGATTGAAACACTACTCCGTTTATGCATAATCTAGTTGCATCTTTCTTCCAGAGCATCACCTATCACCTCATTTGCCGGTCCTGTGACTTCGGCATTGAGATGGATATCGTGAAGCGGCTGTAAACGAAGTTCCGACCTGAAATCCTGTTGTTTTAATGCTTCACCACGGTAATCCAGGTACACCGCTGTCAGCTTTTGATCTGTTTCTATAGCGTTGGCAGTAGGGTGTAGCTGCACATAGGTGCTAAAATTATTCCAGCTCCAGCCTCCTTCAGGCTCATTGACGTAAGCCTCCGATTTCAGCAGGTCATCCATGGAAAGTAAAATTTCAAACTGGAGGTGCGAGTTGTCTGGTACATCTTCAAAAACTCCAACGACACGAAAGCTCTTACTTACAAGGCCTGTCACATCCAATACCTGACCTAGGGTCTTCGTCTCTAAAATATTTATGGGCAGCGGTTTTTGATATTAACCCAGTACCTGGTTCGAGTGCTTTCTGTTGATCACCAGCGACAAGAGGGACGGAAAACATCTGAAGGAAACCAGGGTCGGCATACAATACAGGGTCTTCTTCGAAAACCTTATCGGGCTGGCTGGCACTTGAAACAATGATATCGTCGGTGTGAAGCCTGGTGAGGTAAGAAATCTCTGGCACCCGGTCCTTCAGCGCCGGTGCTAATGCCTGTGCTGTGTAGGCGCCCGGAAAATCCAATGCCTCATTGCCACGGGCATATCCCTGGAGATCCTATAGATTTGTCGCTCATTTTTATGAAACCTGTCGAAGCTCGTTTCGAAAGTCACATATTGAAAAATAATGATGCAACAAGCCATTCCTATGGATAGGCCAATGATATTGATACCGGAATAAACCTTCTGCTTTAGAAGATTTCGGGAGGCGACTAGTAAGTAGTTTTTAATCGTGGCACTGCTACGCGTTTTTGTGATTTTTACTTTAAAGTCAAAGGTTGATCAAAAGAACAGGCTTTATGGAATAGCTTTTTTCTGTAATTGTAATCAAATCTGCTGAGCCAAATTTAAAGCCGCGTTCGGAATGGTCGGGTGATCCAGTCGTTCAATAAGCTAGTTACAGGTTGTCAATGCATACACCGCCGCTGCTTTGATACCACCCCTTCAATTTCCCCAACCGCTGCTTCATAACAGGGTGAATATTCCCCTGACAATCACTGAGCTCTCTGTGACTCCTTTGGTTCATTTCGGTATAGCAAACCCCATACCATTACAAAAACTTCGTTTTTTGTCAAAGAAGCCTGTTTCTATACAATTTTGATCTTTATTTTGTCCGGTAATGGACACCACGTATACGATTATGGACAGGAGGAGTGACTTCTAAATATAAAAAGCTTTATCTTCCTCCGTTTAGAGAACGATAAAGCTTTTTCATAGGGTGAACTTGCAATGGATGGCCGATAGCCAAAAGTTTTACAATTAGAGACTCATTTAAGTATCCTTTCTACCTTAGTAAAATCAACATATTCGTGTTTCCCATAAATTGTTCTGGTAAGCATCAGTTTATAAGTACCCCAGCTTAGATCTGTAGACGTTGAAATGATTTCCTTTTTAGCGTGCACTTTAGTTTTGGCACTATTTTTAAATACCTCATCCATTACACGACCCTGCATTGTTTTTGGTATTTCCAGATTATGAGCATGTAAAATTGTGGGTACAATATCTATGTTCGAAGTTGGTAACATGTTTTCATTCGCTTTTTTAAAGCTCGATCCATATAAGATCAAAGGGATGTGGATCTCATGGCTGCTAGATCCGCCATGCCCAGCTATACCTTTGGCAAAGCTTGACCCTGCATAACCAAATTCATTTACATCATCATTCCAGTTTACAGCAAACTGAAGATCGGCCATTCTTTCAGGATGGTCCCAATGGATGCTTTCATAAGAGAGCGTTCCCGCCACCCATCCTATGGTGCTACCGGGTTGATCTGCCTTGCTAAATACGGCGCCAATCCATTCTTCCGACTGCAGCAGTTCAGCTATTTTTTGAATAGTTTTTTTGTCATGATTTTTTACATAGATGGCGGAGCCTATGATCAATACATCATCAGACTCTTTGTTTGCTTTTAACCCCTTTTCTATCAAGACGTCGGCTAGGTTCTTTTCTCCGATGTTGGTTACAAACCCGTGATCAGTAGAAATGACAATATTGTAATTTTTACCGACAATAGCTTCCAGAATCGTTCCTAGCTGCTGGTCAACAATTTTTATAGAAGCCATTGCTTGGGCAGAACCTATTCCAAAGCTATGGGCGGAACCGTCCGGGTCGGAAAACCATATTGCACTCACTAAAGGGCCATCCTCTGCAAGTCCGTATTTTAAAAAGGCGTCGGTAATCCACTGATGGCGGGCCTCGTTGGGCTTTGTTGCAGCAGGAGGTAGTCCTATGGCTTCAAAAACCTCTTTTTCGAAAGTCGTAGGTAAAATCATATCCGGGTTAATAATAGCACCCCCACTGATAGTGTGGTTTTGAAGATACGCCTGGCCTGTAGATCCTGAGCTAAAAACCATCAATTTACTTCCTGCAGCTTGCACAATTTCGCCCAAAGAAACTGCAGTGACCAAAGGGCCTGAAAGATTTTTTTTGATATGTATTAGATCCTTAGCGTCGCCACTATTATATCCTTTGGTTTTATCCACCTCGGGAAAATATACCGAATTTCCCATCAGCCCATGCTGAGCGGGATAGGATCCAGTGGCATATGAGGCGGCATTTACCCGTGTTACGGTAGGGAAAACGCTATGATGGTGCAATCCGTAAGTACCTTGCTGTTTTAATGCGTAAAGATTGGGCATCTTTTCAGGTGTAATATAATCTATCCTCAAGCCATCGAAAAAAACTATAAGTGTTTTTAATGGCGCAGGTTTTACATTTTGCGAATAACCTGGCAGTGAATTGAGCAGAAATAATACAATGAAGATGCTGGATACGCCAAATATTTTTTTCATTCGGTTGTTTGTAAATGAGTAAGTGACAATTATATTTCTTTTATTTCAACTGCTTCAAAAAGGTCAATCAGCGCCTGCGTGTCAGGGGCATCTTTTATGGCACCTTCAAACTTTGCGGAATTGTTCTCATAGAAAACGATAATTGCTATGTCAAGAAATTCCACCATCTTTTGGGCTGCAGTTTCTTTTGATATGGTGTCCCGCCGAACAGCTTTCTTATAATATCGCTCCATTTTTTGAACGGCCTGAAGCACATCAGGCTTGAGGATTTCAGTATGCAGATCCCCAAAACCCACTGCAACGTCTGTTTTTTTGATGTAAAGGTTACTGACAGCTTTCATTCGTTTAGCTACGTCTTCTCCTAAAAAATGTGTGTCGAGATCTTTAACATTCCCATATTCATAA
>LXQK01000025.1 GCA_001683905.1 Marivirga sp. ANT-B6 | reverse complement strand
ATAATAAGATTAAAAAAGTTATAAACGTTAAGTGCTTACATTCATCATATTACAATTTACGCAGAATCACAGAGAAGGTTATTATTAATGACATAAAAAATCATAATCTTGTTATAATTTTATAGAATATTGAAATTATTAAAAAAATACTGAACTAGGAATGAACGACATTATGTTCTGAAATAAAATCGTTCAATTCGCTAATTTTATTTAATATAAGCACATTAGAGGGTATGGAAAGGTCTTGCCCGATGACCTGGTATCCTGATATCAAAACAGTGGCTTCTTTGAACCGCTTTGATAACCTATCGATATACGACTGGATCTGATCCTGATTTGGCTGCGTGGTCACAATGGTTAGAAGGTAGTTTGGTTTATGCTTTTCATACACTGTTTCAACATCATTGAAAGGGAGTGATTGGCCCAGGTAAATGACCTTGTTGTTACGCGATTTGATCAGGAAGCTCGCAAACAAAATGCTGATTTCGTGGTATTCGTCCTCCGGTAAGAACAAGAGATACTTCTTAGTGTCATCGTGGTGTTGAATAAACTGACCATCTATGGCGACAATAATTTTTTGCCGCACCAGGTTAGTGATGAAGTGTTCCTGGGCAGGATTGATATTTCCTGTTTGCCACAGTACGCCAATTTTAGAAAGGAATGGATAGATGATATTCATCATTGTACTTTCAAATCCAAGCTGAAGGATATTGGTACTCATGATTTTCTCAAATCGCTCCTCATCGAGGTCGATCATAGCCAGCGTAAGCGCATGAATCTTTTCCGGATAGCGTAAGTTTTTTTCTGTAAAGCGCAACACTTCGTCTTGCATAGTCTTTAACGACATTTGTGCAATTTTTGAAATCTTGTGACCGTGGTCTTTGAGTAACGATACGTTGAGTATCAATTTTAGATCATGATCATCATAAAATCGAATATTCGTTTCTGTACGCTTTGGTTTGATAAAGTTATAGCGTTGTTCCCAGATTCTTAAAGTATGGGCCTTAATGCCTGATAGATGTTCAAGATCTTTAATTGAATAGGTACTCACTGTTTTCCTTTCGTTTTCATGTGGTTAAATCTTGTGGCAAGCACCTGTGCCTTCAATCCTGTGCCTGACTATTTTTTGGTACGCTTTTCTTGTTTAAATTGAAGTAATGGCGTGAGACAAAAAACAGCCCAAAGGAGCAACTATCTTCCTTTTTTAGACTTTTATGATGATCCCGATGCGCTTTACTAATGGCTCGTAAATACAGGCTTTTGGGCATATTCCAAAGTTTCACTCTTTTATGAATTAAAATATCATGCAAGACAAAGTACAATAACCCATAAGTAGAAATACCAACACCTACCCAAAGTTTAAAATCATTGTCTTGAAGCCCTGATACAATCAAAATGACCGCAATAGATCCAAAAAATATAGAGAATAAATCATTCGCTTCAAAAAAGCCTTTATTATGCTCATGATGGGTCTTATGAATAAACCATAAAGCACCATGCATAATATATTTATGGACCAGCCAAGAGAACATTTCCATGGCTACCAATGTTATAAATATTAAAATAAATATATGCACAATTTATTGAACTGCGAATATTTTAAAATGTTTATCGTCTAGGAATCAAAATAAAACAAGGCAACGAAAAACAACAGCTGCGCTATGTACAGATGCCAGGCTAGCCTGTTTCTTTTGATAAAGTGTAATTTATAAAAAATTAGCAATAAAATAAAAGCAATAACGCCCCAGGCGATATAATTCTGAACTGGTACAACGTCATTTTCCCAATACCAGAAATCGTAACGAACGGCAACAGGCTCCATGACAAAATCCATCAAGACCATTAATGACGCGCCTACCATGGCTTTGATCGCATAATGGCTACGGATAGTTTCACTGATGACTCCTGTGACATAGATTAAAAGCACCCAGTTCAGCCCCATCAACACAGGCACGTTCCATAATTTTACGCCCAGCGTATTTCCATAGGAGTATTCACCAAAAATAAACCCGTATTTTACCCCTAAAACTTCAACAAAATAACCCACCAGAAACGTGATGAACAGAAAGGCCCAAAATTCACGAAGCCAGTAGTGATGAAAAGAAAAAAGTAAGATAGAAGATATCAGCAGATTTAGCGGCGTAAGCGACTGGAAAATACCCGTGGTCGCGGGGTAAAGCAATCCACCCGCGCCAACAATATGAATAATGTACAAAAATATGGCACTCACCCGCAATCTTTTGCCTGCCCGTGGATTTTCTTTGTAGTAATTTTGTTCGAATATTTCTCCAGCCATTATTGTCCTTCTTGTGCTGCAAAAATGCAACAAAATATATATAATTGTGTAATAGAAAACAGGAAATTAGGTGGAACACTTCATTAATAAAAATTTAAGGTAATTAGCTTGGTTAGATGTTTTGAATGCTTTTACTACATCTGGCAAAGAAAACAGCCGCTTATTCCCTTCGATCGAATCAATTTTATACCATTCTTTTACCAATCTTTAATGATGATATTGTATAATGTAACCGTAAATGTAGAACAAGATATTGCCGTAGAATGGCTTAAATGGATGCGAGAAGAACATATCCCGAAGGTACTAGAAACAGGCTACTTTATAGAGAACAAGGTATTCCGGCTGCTCAATGAAACTGAAAATGATGGCCAAACTTATTCGGTGCAATATTTTGCCCAAAACCTCCATGATCTGGAGATGTACTTAAACAACCATGCCCCAGCCCTGATTGCAGCACATAACGACCGGTATAAATATAAGCATGTTGCTTTTCGTACAGTAATGGAATTTGTAGGGTGAGTTTAGTACCGCGAAGCAGAAGGTTTTAACATATTTTATCAGCGATTGCTTAAAAATTGTATCGGATGCCCACTCCGCCTTGTGGCATCAGGAACTTTCTGCTTTCATTCACTTTAGCGAATAAACTCACTTCTCCAAAAGAAGAGAAAGGCGATTTTGGAAACGCAAATTCAACGCCTAAAATAGCTTCTGGCCCCAGATCCGTTGTCGTAATTTTTTTGCGTTCTAGTTTAGGCTCTTCTTCTCTCGTAAAATAATCGTACGTTCCTTCCAGTATCCGCATTTGCGCACCAAATCCAAAATACCAGTCAAGCCCACTGATGCCTCTTGGTATCAGGCTATGCATCACTAAACGGCCCTGGAAAGCTAAGGCGCTGGTGACCTCATGGCCGGCATATTTAAACGGTGTAGTACCCATGCTCGCCGTAAATAATTCTTCATGAAATTCCCCATTGATCCCTCCCATGGCACGCCCACCAACCGCTTCAATAGCAAATCGCTTTAAAAAGTATAGCTTTACCGTGCCGCCCATGGGGTCGCCGGCTCGTACTCCGATACCGCCGATAAATTTCTTTTTTTGCATTACCACACAGGTATAATCCTGATTTTTGCTGTTCATGCTGCGTTGAGCCACTGCCGGACCTATCAATAAAGCCAAAAGTAAACCGAACAGTATATACTTAAAAATCGGACGATACGAGATCATATGCCAGGGATATTGAGTAGGTAAAGCATAAAAATAACAGTAGTATCTCAGAATTACCTGTCTATATCGCCGTAACTATAAGGCATGTATGAAAATTCAGCGAATTGGCAGGAAAGCTTGCCTCGGTTAAACACAAACCGCTGCTGCCAATATGTCATAATTACGACTCCACTCGTGACAAATGCATCAATGGAATGAAAATTGAAAAGAAACAAATCAGAAGAAATTTTAACTAGATTAAACAGACAACAATATCATGGAAGAGAAAGGGACCATTTCAATACATACCGAGAATATTTTTCCCATCATTAAAAAGTTTTTATATTCTGATCATGAAATATTCCTTCGTGAATTGGTATCGAATGCGGTAGATGCTTCACAAAAAATAAAACGATTGGCCTCCGTTGGTGAATTTTCTGGCGAATTGGGCGAACTTAAAGTGAAGGTTTCTCTGGATGCTGAAGCCAAAACCATCACAGTGAGTGATAACGGTATAGGTATGACCGCCGAAGAAATAAAAAAATACATCAACCAGATTGCATTCTCCGGAGCAGCAGAATTTGTTGAAAAATATAAGGAAAAAGGAGATGAGAAGCAGATCATTGGCCATTTTGGACTTGGTTTTTATTCTGCCTTCATGGTTGCAGAACGCGTAGACATCATTACGCTGTCTTACCAGGAAGGTGCGGAACCTGCCCGCTGGACCTGTGATGGCAGCACGGAGTTTGAAATCGCGCCTACAGAAAAAGCAGAAAGAGGAACCGACATTGTACTACATATAGCCGAGGACGCAAAGGAATTTTTAGATAAATTCAGGCTTAAGGGTATCCTTGAAAAATATTGTAAATTTTTGCCCATTGAAGTCGAATTTGATGGCGATACAATTAACAATCCGGCGCCACTTTGGACCAAATCTCCCACTGAACTGCAGGATGAGGACTACCTGAAATTTTACAAAGAATTATACCCCTTTGCCGAAGATCCTTTATTCTGGATACACCTGAACGTAGATTATCCCTTCAACCTGACCGGCGTGCTGTACTTCCCCAAAATAAAAAATGAGTTTGAATTGCAGAAGAACAAGATACAGCTGTACTCCAGGCAGGTTTTCATCACCGATGAGGTAAAAGATGTTGTACCGGAGTTTCTGATGCTTTTGCATGGCGTTATTGATTCGCCGGATATTCCGTTGAATGTAAGCAGAAGCTTTTTGCAGGCAGATAGCAACGTAAAAAAGATCAATGCACACATCACAAAAAAGGTTGCGGATAAGCTTGGAGAGCTTTATAAGAAAGACAGGAAAGGATATGAGGAGAAATGGGATCATATTGGCCTCTTTGTAAAATACGGCATGATCAGCGAAGATAAATTTTATGAAAAAGCAAAGGATTTTGTCCTGCTGAAAAATACCGAAGAGCAGTACTTCAACCTGGAGGAATACAAAGTAAAGATCAAGGACAACCAAACTGACAAAGACGGTAATTTGGTCATATTATACACCACCGATGCAGGGAAGCAGGATGCTTACATTCAATCTGCTTCTAAAAGATCTTACGATGTGTTGACCTTGGGCGGGCCCATTGATAGCCACTTCATCAATATGATGGAACAAAAGTTTGAAAAAACCAGCCTGAAAAGAGTAGATGCTGAAGTGATTGATAAGCTGGTTGAAAAAGATATCAAAAACGAGCTTATTTTGTCGGAAGACGAACAAAAGTTGCTGAAAGAAACCTTTGAGAAGGCCATTAATAACCCGAGCACGCAGGTAAGCGTAGAGGCTATGCCTGCTGATGAAATGCCTGTGACGGTTACGATGCCCGAGTTTATGCGACGAATGAAAGATATGGCTGCCTCTGGTGGTGGTGGAATGGCCATGATGGGCAATTTCCCCGATCAGTACCAGGTTGCCATCAACGCTAACCATGCTTTGATTCAAAAAATCCTCAAGGCGGATCAGGAAGAAGAAAAGGCAAGGCTTGCCAAGCAGGCCTATGACCTGGGCTTGTTATCTCAGAATATGTTGCGCGGTAAAAGCCTGACTGAATTTATCAGAAGAAGTGTAGAAATTGTTTCTTAATAAGAGCCAGCCATTAAAGCCGGCCGATGAACCCAACATCGGCCGGCTTTTTTTGCCCTAGAACAATAGTTCTATCCAGTCGAAGGTCAAAAACAAAGTAGCCGTAGCAGTCAAAACAATCAGATAAGGTAACGCCATTTTCATCATCCTTAAATAGGACAGATGTATTTTGGCGGCCAAAGCATTGGTAAGCAAGAACAGGAATGCTGCCTGTCCATTGGGCGTTGCAATAGAAGGAATATTTGTTCCTACGTTGATTGCAACTGCTATCCGCTCCAACTGCGCCCGATCTGTCGGCATGGCATCTATCGCTTGTTGTATGTAGATAGAGGCCACAAAAACGTTATCACTAATGGCCGAAAGCAGTCCTGACGCAAAAAAGAAAAAATAGGTCTGACTTGTTCCTTCCTGAGCCAACGCTGCCTCAATTATAGGCTCAAACAGTCCGGTATGTTGCACCATGCCTACAATAACAAAGAATACGATTAGCAAGGACGCAAAGGGAGTGGCCTCCTGGAAAGACTGGCCGATGACATGTTCGCTGTTCTTACCCGTGAAAACGGCTAAAAAGACAATAACAGAAAGCCCTATCAAACCCACTTCTGCAACATGAAAGGCTAAGGCAAGAATCACCCACAGGCCAGCAATGCCTTGTACCCAAAGTAAATATCTTTTAGAAGCATTCATCTCTCCTTCTTCAACTTTGGCAGCATGTACAAGTATGGCTTTTACCCGATCAGGCATCTTAGCGCCGTATCCTGCAATTTTAAATTTTTCAACCAACACAGTGGTCAGTACTCCGAATATGGCTATGGGAATAGTAATATGTGCCATCTGAAGGAAAAACTCCTTAAACGACCATCCCATCTTCTGTGCGATGATGACATTTTGGGGCTCTCCCACCAGGGTGCATACACCACCAATGGCCGTACCGACCAGGCCGTGCATCATCAGGTTTCGGAGAAACATATCAAATTCTTCTAGGTCTGCCCGCGCGATAAGCTTCCGCTCTTCTTCGTTTATCTGATTAGGCACGCGCTCTTTCAAGTCTGCCGATACATAAATATTATAGAAAGTAAACACGACGGCAATCATCACCGCTGTTACTGTAAGGGCATCGAGCCAGGCAGATAGAATTGCTCCCAAAAAACAAAATGCCAGCGAGAGCAACGTCTTAGACCGAATGCCGATGAGGATTTTCGTGAAGATCCATGACAAAAGATCTTTCATAAAGTGGATGCCGGCCACCATGAATAAAAGCAGGAGAATGACTTGAAGATTGGATGCAACCTCGTGATACACACCTTCGGTCGTAACCAGGCCAAGCACTACAGCTTCTATGGCGATCAGCCCCCCTGGCAGCAAAGGATAACACTTTAGTGCCAATGCAAGCGTGATTATAAACTCTAATAGGATAAACCAACCTACAATGGTAGGTTCGGTAAAATAGAGTAAAACAGGGTTGATAACAAGAAATAAAAGGATAAGTTGCTTGTACCACGTAGGGCTATTGCCCATAAAGTGCTTTAAAAATACAGCATCATCGATACTAATTACTTGAGGTAAAAATACTTCATTTCGGTAGCTCTTCCAGGCTACCCGCAGTAAAGTAAATTTTACTACCCTTATAATTTGTTCCATACGACAAAGCTAGTCTTGGAAAGATTAACAAATTATCCCAGACCTCATCTTTGATAACGTATGTAATATTTTTAATCTTGCCGAAGAATCCCTGAACCCATGGAAAGCAGTGATTCTAAACGGAGAAGCGGGTGGTAGATTGGCTATCTAAACAGCAAAATAAGCCTCTAGCTCTTGCAAGGTGTTTTCGCTTGTCTGAATATCATGCACGACTTCTCCCTTGTTTAAGACTACGATTCTTTCGCATACTTCAATCACGTGGTTCAGGTCGTGGCTAGAGATCAGCATGGTCACTTTTTTCTCGGTTTTTATCTCTCTTAAGAGATTTTTTAGCCTGATCTGGGTGCTCGGGTCGAGGTTAGCAAAAGGCTCGTCCAAAATTAAAATTTCAGGATCAGACAACAGTGCCGCGGCAATCCCGATTTTCTTTTGATTTCCTTTAGAAAAATCGCGGATGTATTTTCTTTGGTTGACGATTTCTCCATTGAAAAACTCCTGAAAACGAGCTAAAAATTCCTTGACATCGCCTTTAGCGAGACCATGCAGCGTCCCAATAAAATCAAAATATTCCTCGGGCGTCAAAAAATCGATTAGAAAACCTTCATCCAGGTATGAACCTGTATAATTCTTCCAGCTTTCCTGCATTTGCACATTTTTTCCCTTACTTAGTACCTCCCCTTCTGAAGGCCTGATCAGATCGAGTATCATCCGGAAGAAAGTGGTCTTGCCAGCCCCGTTGTTTCCAACCAACCCAAACCCCTCTCCTAAAGGTATTTGTAACTGAGGGATATTTACTACTGTAACACCGTTGTAAACTTTCTTTAAGTTGATAACCGATATCGTATCCATGATTGACCTTGTCTAATTTTGTCTGAAGCCTGCGGCAATCTTGTATTTTCTTTTCACAAACCTAAGCGCAAGATATTTGATAAGAGGTTTTTGTAAGATAATGCCTGCCAGGCCAATAAAGCCTATAAAAGCTATCCCAGCAGTAGGATAACCTGCAAGGCCAAAGGGTAGATATAGCACTACCGGTAAAACCAAAGTAGGAATCATTAAAATAAACTGCGCTGCACCTACCCCCTCATAATTGAAGGCTGAGCTTTTATTTAAATCCACCTTTTTTCGATTGTCGGTTGAAAAGTATAGAATAACGATTGAGTTGATGCCTATATTAAATAATAAAGCGGCAAAATTAATGAAAATGAGATGCAGGCCGAAGTACATATAGGGCAAAGTCACTATAAAGTAAACTGAACATGCCCCCATGAACAGGTAATATTTTGCCAGAAAATATTTTTCCGGCTCGATATTTTGCGCTAGAATCACATCAAAATGGTTGCCTTCCCAGCTAATTAGGAATTGCCCATAATTAAACATAAATCCACCCGTTACAAATATTCCTACAAACACAAGCATACCGTTCATGCTCATATATGCCTCGTTCGGGTAGAAGATTAATCCATACAGCAAAAAAAGAACAGAAAATATCGCCACTGATTTGGTCCTTTTGTGGCGCATGATCAGGCGCAATTCATAAGATATGAGTTCACCAATGTCACCATACTGGGTTAACAGGGCGAAGCTACCAACCAATGTCACCTTTTGGTTTTTTCTCAAAACCAATTCCTCAGGGTAGGTGTGGGCCAGCAGATATTGATAGTTGAGGAAATAGGTTCCTGCTAAATATAGTAGAGCGGTAACCAGGTATAGTGGGTTTTGGATGAAACCGTTAAAGACTGCAGCAGAAAAATCTGCTAAAGAAAAATAGCCTAAATAAGAAGCTAGCGCAATTAAACCAAGCGTAGCCGCAACCGTCAGGCTAATGATGGGTTTTGAAGTAAATTGTCGTTTGACATAGATCGCCAGGTATCCATTAGCCAGGATAAACATAAAAATGCCCATGAACCAGCAAATTGAAGCCAGACCACCATAAGCTGGCGCAATTACTTTTATGGCGAACGGTATCAGGCAAAATAATGGTAACAAGTTAAAAAAGGTGAAAACTGATTTAAATTGGAGAAAATGAAGAATTTTAGAAATTTTAACCGGCAAATGCAGATAAGGCTGAATCTGTAATACCGGAAGTTCTTGCAGAAAAAAGCGCAAAAGCAAATCAGCCAGAAAATAAACAAATAGGAAGCTATTGAAAACATAGATAGGGTCAGCACCAGGATAAAACTTCCGGATCAATTCGTTAGCCATGTAGCCCACCATAAAAAAATAGAGCAAAAGGAAGGCGACAAAGAACCCTATAACGATATTAATGGCAACACTTTTCTGCCACAAGGAGGAGCGAGACAATTCTTTGTATTGATGTGTCAATAATCGACTTATCATGTTGCTATTACCTTGGGATATACAAAGATTATAAAATACATGAATTTTTCTTAATCTTTTATACGAACGGCAAGATTATTTGACATCAGTAAATCAAACGTCAAAGGCTTTTCTTGACATTAAAGCCAGTGAGCGCTTATAATTTACCATAGATTTTACTAATTTGCCCATTGATATGGACAAATCCCCTTTGCAGTTGCCGTCTTTTTCCAAAGCTCAGTTAGCGTTACGGAATGGACAGGACCGTGAAGAAATATGGATTGCTTACAAAGGGTTTATCTATGATGTAAAATCCTCGCGGCTATGGAGAGGAGGGAAGCATTATGAGCATTGGGCCGGACAAGATTTGACCCTGGAACTCTCAGAAGCCCCGCATACAGAAAAAGTTTTTGATAAATTTGAAGCTATCGGAATTCTATTATGAAATTTAGCCTGATTGTATGTGGGTTTTAAAAGACCAATATGTCAAATGAAAGTCTATATGACGCTCCGGTATTCGTTTTAATTAGACCAATGAAAAAAACAGCGTAATGTTCCATTAATGATTGCGTCACATTCCAGATTTCAATTTTACCCAATGAATCGTATGATATTAATAGCAGATAGTGGTTCCACAAAAACGGATTGGAGAACCATTGACAGTAGTGGAAAAATTGCCCAGGTCAAGACTGCTGGTATGAACCCATACCAGCAAACCACCCAGGATATTTACCTGGAAATAAAGGAGAGGTTGTTGCCCATACTTACTGAAATCCCCTCAAGTATTCATTTCTATGGTGCTGGCTGTGCTGCCGAGGCAAATGCGGCCATGGTAAAAGCTGCTATTCAACAGGCCTTTCCCCAATCGGACATCAGGGTGAGCCATGACTTACTGGCTGCCGCTCATGCCTTATGCGATAAGCAACCAGGAATAGCCTGCATTTTAGGCACTGGTTCTAACTCTTCCCTGTACGACGGCGAGAAAATAATCATGCAGCAGCCATCACTAGGATTTATCCTGGGCGATGAAGGGAGTGGTGCAGTGATGGGTAAAAAATTGATCAGTCTATACCTGACAAAGGATCTGCCTGAGCATATCATGAAAAAGATGGACGAGAAGTTTGACACCCACCTGGATGAGGTGCTTCAAAATGTTTATAAACAGCCATTTCCTAATCGATACCTTGCTGGTTTTTCTACCATTCTTTTTGAAAATTTAAAAGACCCCTTCATATATCGGTTTGTCTATGAGCAATTTCAGCAATTTTTCGAAAACACTGTCTGCAGGTATCCGGACTACAAGGAACATAAGGTTCATTTCGTAGGTTCTATAGCATATTATTATAGCAACATCCTGAGGCAAGTAGCTAGCGATCATAGAATAACGGTAAGAAATATCCTGGAAACGCCAATTGCAGGGCTTACACTTTACCACCAGCATCAAATTTAAATTTCTTTAACCTTTAAATCTCAGAACATTGAATATAACTGAATCCGAATCTACTTACAACAACCTTGAAGGCATGAGCGTAAAAGCGCTTTTGGAGGGAATAAATCGCGAAGATCATACTGTGCCTGTAGCGGTTTCTAAGGTAATCCCTGCCATCGAACAGCTTGTAGAGAATATTGTAAAAAGAATGCGTCAGGGAGGACGTCTGTTTTATATCGGGGCTGGTACAAGCGGCAGATTGGGGATCGTAGATGCCTCAGAATGCCCTCCGACATTCGGGGTACCGGCGGGCATGGTGACAGGCATCATAGCCGGTGGCGATAGCGCTATTCGAAAAGCCGTAGAATTTGCCGAAGATGATGATGAGCAGGCCTGGAAAGATTTGCAGGTTTATGAATTAGATTTTAACGATACCATCATTGGAATAGCAGCTTCAGGAAGAACGCCTTATGTAATCGGGGGCGTAAAAACAGCTCGTAAGCGTGGGTTGCTTACAGGCTGTATCGTCTGCAATCCAGGTTCGGCACTTGCAAAGGAAGTAAACCATCCCATTGAAGTTGTCGTAGGCCCGGAGTTTGTTACGGGTAGTACCCGAATGAAGGCTGGTACAGCGCAAAAATTAGTATTGAATTTGATATCCACTGCCGTGATGATTCAGCTAGGACGGGTGAAGGGAAATAAAATGGTAGATATGCAACTAAGCAATAATAAACTCGTGGAAAGGGGAACACAGATGCTTATGGATGAGTTATCTATCGATAAAGAAAAGGCTTTGACATTACTGAAACAATACGGTTCGGTACGAAAAGCAATCGATATAATGAAAAAATAATGCACAATATAGAACCCTTCTATAACTGGGACAAGTATTATGATGGCTCCTCCGATGAGCAAAGCCCCTTTTATGGAAAGACTTACAATTACGATCTGTATTCTGAAGCCATCTATGGCTATTATATAGATCCTGCCTGGGATTTTATCGGATCCGAGACCCTTTATATCAAGATTCTCTATGTAGACTATCTCACCAATTTTGCCGTCATTGAGTTTATTGGGGAATGGAATGATGCCATCAATAACGATATCATGCATCTCAAGCGAAATATTATTGAATATATGGCGGGTTACGGTATCAATAAGTTTATACTGATCGGGGAAAATATTTTAAATTTTCATGGTTCCGACGACTGTTATTACGAGGAATGGTTTGAAGACGTCGAAGATGGCTGGATTGCCGCAGTGAATTTTAGAGACTTCGTCATGGATGAAATGCAGCAATATAACATTGACTCTTATGTCCACTTTGGCGGAAACCTGCAAATAGACAATTGGCGAACCATGCAGCCGCAGGTATTTTTTGACCTTGTAGATAGTTTCATTCAACGTAGGATATCGTTATTCTGATAGTAAAACCCGTGCGATTTTTGAGATAGAATACTTTCTTCCTGAAATTACCTCCTTACATAACACCCTGGTACGTTTTACCTGTTCTTTTTCGAACACCCTCTCGCGGAATATAAACCGACTTCCAATATCCACTTGCGATAATAAGGTTCCGGGAGCATCGCTATTATATGTAGATAAAGCACTGGCTAGGTTCTGGTCAGAATGGGAAGAGGCCTTAGGATCGATCATATACCGGCGTAGTGGCACTAGAATATCTTCCGGAAAGACAAGGTCATTCATCACGGGCAACAGCAATAGTCGAAAATTTTCCTTCCATTCTTTGCCATGTGGCACTGCTTTTTTACCTAGCTGGTGATAAGTAAGCAGGTGCGCTACCTCGTGCAGATAGGTGATCAGGAAGGCATATTGGTTTAAGTTATTATTGACTGATATGGCATGGAGTTGATGATCGGGATCAAACCTGTAGTCGCCAAGCTTGGTAATCCTTTCTCGGGTAATTTTAAAGGTAAAGCGATGCGCTACCCATAGGTCGTAACAATAATGCACGACATTTTCAGGAAAAAATTGCTCAAAGGTCTTGAACGACGTAGTTACAGGCATAGGAATAAAAAAAAGGCTTTAGAATACACTAAAGCCTTTCAGATTTTCAATTCTTGTCTTTACTAGTTTACAACTTCAGTTTCAGTTTCAACCTCAGGTGAATCTAAAATAGTAGCGGTGGTGTCAGTAACAACGGAGTCTTCCATCATTTCAGGAGTCTCTTCGTAATCTTCCACCGATTCTTCCGTAGCTTCAAAAGTTTCTACAGAATCTTCAGTTTTCGGCGTGCTGTCACATGCAGTAACTGCAAACATAAAGGCACAAGCAACAAGTAAAGTGAATAATTTTTTCATGGTCGGTTTTAAAGCTCTTTTAAATGCTTAATTATTATAGAAAGAACTATTCGATAACTTCGTTTTCAGTCTCGTAAGTTTCAGTAGTAGTGGAAGTAGTAGTATCATACTCTACAGTTGTCTCTTCAATTTCTACTTCAGTTTCTACAGAAACAGTATCAGTGTCGATTACTTGTTCATCTGATTTTGTTCCTGTGTCACAAGAAGCGAACATGAACATTCCGCCAATCATCAATAACGCAAATAAATTTTTCATAGTGTACAGATTTTGATTTAAGCTACA
>LXQK01000249.1:676-2609 GCA_001683905.1 Marivirga sp. ANT-B6 | reverse complement strand
TTTTTGTGTCAAGACAAAAGAAAAGACAAAAGAATTGATACAAAGGAACTAAGATTTTGATAGAAGTTTGAATAACTGAGACTTTTGTACTTTCATAAATTCAAGATGGGGGAAATAGCCTGAAAATTACCGGTAATATCCCTGCGAGTCTATATTTCTTAACCTGTCAAGTTTTAAAGCTAACCGATTGAGCCTCTCAAAACCACCCAATATCGGCTTGCTCATGCTGATCTCCCAATCCGCATGTACCAGGCTGCATACGCGGTATTCGAAAGACCGCTGAGATTGGGAGGATTCGTAAGCATTCCTTATCTTAAAAGTTGAAATACTGGATTGGCAGAAAAATGGAAAAAAATAAGGTTAGATTTTACCGGGAGAAGATGGGCCTGAGCCAGGCTGAGCTTGCTGACAAGGCGCACCTATCCATCCGAACCATTCAGCGGATCGAATCGGGGGATTATGTTTTGAAGGGTTTTACCTTACGGTCGCTCCTTACGGTATTGAACCTGGAAAGCGACGCATTATTTGAGCCCGAGTCTTTGGTGTCTGCCGCAGAAATTAAAACCAAGATCAAATTATTAAATATTTCCACCTTTGGGTTGCTACTGTTTCCCTTTGGAAATATTATTCTACCGCTGATTTTGTGGAATAGGTACCGCAAAATACACGCTGAGATTGATGACGCGGGAAGGGAGTTGATCAATTTTCAGATCTTTTGGTGGTTGGTGATGTCCTGTGCCATGATCATCAGCCCATTGGTCCTTGGACTATTCGATCTTCGTTTTCCGCTTATTTTATATATATTCTTTGCGGCTGTAGCGATCAACCTTGCGGTCATTTTTAAAACAGCAGTTTCCATTCATCGGGGTAAAGTTGAACCTTTCAAATTGCCGATTAAGGTACTTTAAAGGCTTCCAGGAAGTAACGACGCTAAATTGGCACATTATTGTCATGGCAACTTTAGCCGATAGTGTGTCATTTATGCCCATTTTTACAGCCAATCAAACAGCAATTGTATGAAAGGTCAATTAATGGATATTAAATATTGCATCATCGTATTTTTGGCAACTATCTGTACCTGGTTTGTCCACGAGTTTGCCCATTGGAGCATCAGTGAATACTTAGGCAACGATACGACCATGACGATGAACAGTACCTATCCCACGATGGGCGCCTATTCGCAGGATAGGCATGCCATACTGGTAAGCGCCGCCGGACCTATAGTCACTTTAATACAAGCTATAGTGGTCTTATTCATCTTCAAATTTCAGGGTTTCAATAAGTATCTCTATCCTTTCCTGATGGCTGCTACCTATATGCGGATCTTGGCATCATTGATGAATATAGTGCATGTGAATGACGAAGGCCGGATAAGTGAATTCCTTGGTTTAGGCGTGTTTTTTTTGCCGCTTGTCGTTTCGGCATGCCTGATTTTTATCATGTATAAAGTAGCTGTTTCATTTGGTCTGCGTGCCAGGTTTCAAGCCCTGACGTTGATTCTGGTGATGACTTGTAGTTCCTCTATTATTTTGCTGGATCAATATTTTAAAATCATCATCCTGTAGGTTTCTCTCACAAGAATGTTGTGCCAGGTGGCTCGTCTTACTTAAAAGTGCGGCCCTTTCGCATCTGGAAATGATTTATATTGGTAGGCGAACATAAAATAGGCTACGAGCTTACCCTTTTACCAGCTTCAAATAATGCAGAGGCTTTTGATGGTGATATCCGAATAGAAATCTATGGATGCACGTTAAGAAAAGTGCGTGGTGATATGATATTTCGGCGAAATGAAACTACAAAGACTTGTTTTTAGCGATCCTTTCAAAAAGGCAAACAATCTGTTCTTTATTTTTTTGGCTAATGGGGAGCAGCTCGCCATTTTCCATCAATACCCCGCCACCGTCATTGCGTAGATACTTTTTCATGTAATTTG
>LXQK01000249.1:0-542 GCA_001683905.1 Marivirga sp. ANT-B6 | reverse complement strand
CAAGTGTTTTTTAAGCGTATGCTCTACTTCTTTTAATGTTTTGCTAAACAACAATTTTTCGCCATCCGACAAAAATAAAAGGGTATAGTTGTTTTGGCTCTGGGCATAGATGATATCATCTACCTTTACAAACTCCAACCCTTCGGCTACCGGTACGGCAATTTTCGATTTGATGATATTGTCTTTCTTTAACTGCTCAATAAAAAATGATAATTCAGGATCAGGCAGACCTTTACCGACTTCCTTGCTGTGGAATTTTTGCAACACTACCTGTAGATCTTCCTTACTTACAGGCTTGAGCAGATAATCAAACGCTTTGTATTTAAAAGCCTTAACAGCATAATGGCTGTAAGCGGTGGTAAACACAACTTCAAAATTTACCTCGCTGAGTTGATCCAGAAACTCAAACCCATTAAGGCGGGGCATCTCGACATCAATAAATAAGAGATCTATATCCACACGAGCAATTTGCTCCAGCGCATCATCGACCCTTAATGATTTCAAAGTTATCGCTATATCAACCTCTATTTCTTTGAGGTTCA
>LXQK01000248.1 GCA_001683905.1 Marivirga sp. ANT-B6 | reverse complement strand
AAAGTAAAAAAAGAACTCAATTGATACCAGACAATCAGTCACTTAAAAATTATTATTTAGATTTAATATAAATAGCTTGGGTATATCAAAAAGGCTAAATATATTTGTCAAAAACGAACTATTCATAACCAGTCTAAATAAAATTAAAAAATGAAAACCCTTTTGCAACTGACCATCTTTCTTCTTTCCAGTTATTTTTTCGCACAACAAGGGACTATTTCTGGAGTGGTAATGGATGAATTCGGAAACAAACTTCAAGGTGTCAATTTAACCATTCAGGGTACATCAATGGGAGCGAATACAAATGTGGATGGGAGTTATCAAATAGTGAATGTACCCATGGGGGATCAAATTGTCACGGCTTCGTTTTTAGGCTTTACAACCACCGAGGAAAAGATTAGTGTTCAGAACAATTCAACAACAATATTAAATTTCAAATTGAGCAGCTCGTCTCAAGATTTGCAAGAAGTAGTGGTTACCGGAAAACGCGAGACTGGCTATGTGGCCAAAGAGCAAACGGCAGTAACGTTTGGCTCACGAGATTTGGTTAATATTCCGCAATCAGTTTCAGTCATCACCCAGGAAGTCCTTTTGGATCAACAGGTACGTGCGCTCGGGGATTTGGTACGTAATGATCCATCAGTAATTGTTAGTAATCCTCCGGGATTTAACGAAACCATCAATATACGTGGTTATAATCTTGACAACTCGAGCAGTTACAGACGCGAGAATTTAATTTTTCAGAATCAAGTACAAAGTCCTTTTGAAAACAAGGCAGCTGTAGAAATCGTAAAAGGACCTGCCGCCATACGCTATGGATTTACGCCGCCAGGAGGGATTATTAACTATGTACTTAAAAGGCCTACGGACACTCCTTATACTTTTGTTCAAGCCTTTGGTGATAGCAATGGCACGGTAGGCCTTCACGGTGACTTTGGTGGGAAGGTAGACGATACATTTGGCTATAGAATTAATGCCCTGGTGTCAGAAGAAGCCTCTTATGTAGATGATGTTGCTGGCCCAAGACAAATGTTCAGCGCATTATTTGAATGGAAACCTATTGAAAAATTGACCATTGATTTTGAAGGAGAATACCAATATAGAGAGCTGGAACAGCAGGCAACCATTCGTTTGAATTCATTTGACGCTGATCTTACAACTGCTCAACGCAAACAATTGCTGGAAGATTTTGACCCCAAGACTTTTATAGGTCAAAAATGGGGGACATACCCCACCCGTAATTTCGTTGGTTCTATTGGTGCACGGTATGAGTTTAATGACGACTGGAAAATCGAAGGGCGTATTCAAAAAATGAACCTCGTTCGCGACCAACAGGGTGCTGGTATCGTAAATGGTAGTCTACAAGCAAACGGAGATTTTGAAACACAAATTTTCTTCTCTCAGTCCCAAGTACGTGACCCTTTCTCAGCAGAAGCCTTTATTAGTGGAAAAGTTACAACCTTTGGAATTGAACATGATTTGGCAATAGGTAGCGCCTACAGTAGAAACCCTTTACGATTTTCGTTAACATCTGACAGGGTAAATGTAGGTCAATCAAATATTTTTAATCCAATAGATTTGCCTTTTCCAGAGGTTGCATCAGGCCCAAGTGTGGATGCACTCATTTTTACACAAAGGGCTGTCTTTATAACCGATTTTATTGAGATTTCAGATAAGCTGGAAGTACTGGCAGCAGTTCGCTATACAGAGCAGAAGAACGAAGATATTTTCAATGATGAAGGAACATTACAAGAATTCTATAAAGACAATATTCTCTCACCCAATCTGGGGATCATCTACAAGCCTTTGAAAAATTTGAGTGTGTACGGAAGTTATGCCACAGGTGTAACAAATGGATTACAAATTCCGACTGATGCTGCTAATTTTGGTGATGAGATATTCCTGGATCCGGTCGAGACAGAACAATTTGAAATCGGTGTTAAAGCTGAAATATTCAAAAGAACCTTGTTAACTGCAGCCGTTTTTGATATTGACCAACCATTGGCATTTATTGATGGTAACAACGTGTTTCGCTACGGTGGCAGTCAAAGGCATCGTGGCGCAGAGTTTACCTTATCAGGACAGGTTACCAATGATCTAAAACTTATCGTTGGCGGGCTGTATCTTGATGCCGTGATTGACAACGAAAGCGATCCAGAGTTAGACGGACAACGTCCACAGAGCGTCCCAGAATTTCAGGGAAATATTTATGCCGATTATCAATTGGCTTTCGCCAAAGGACTTTCGGCCAATGCTGGTTTATTCTATACAGGCGAACGTTTTGCCGATAATTTGGAAACCTTTGAGGTTGATGGTTACGTACGCTTAGACCTTGGTGCGAAGTACGAATTTGATATAATGGGAACTGGTATGACGGCACGTCTTAATGTTCGCAATGTGACCAACAATCAGTTTATTGAAGGTCTAGCATTCGGTAGTTTTCTCTATGGCGCACCCACAACGGCAATCTTTTCGCTTA
>LXQK01000247.1:6518-15905 GCA_001683905.1 Marivirga sp. ANT-B6 | reverse complement strand
ACTATACATAACACTATTTAATATTTGAATGAATAGAATCATTAAATTTTTCCAGGCTATATTTATCGTATTATTTTTCATTGTATTGCTTTACGTTTACGCCTATATGCAGGAGGGTGTCGGGTATCGTTTTGACAATTCCGGCAGAAGCATCTCTTCGGTATCGCGTGAAACTTTTTTTTACACAGCACTCGCTATTTTTGCCTTTTCAAATTTACTGTGCCTTGCACTTGTAAGCGCCTTGAAAAAGATTCCGGTACAAAACCAGGGAGATAATCCCTTGGTTTTTTCGAACCTTTCATTTCGTGAAAGCCTTCTGGACTGGATAAGAAGCTTTAATGTGGTCTTGAACTTTTCGTACGTTTGTATTCTTATTTTTCTTGGTATGCTCAATAATTCAGAGTACCTCTCTGATCTAAATTATGAGATACTTTTATTCGCAGGCCCCTTATTTATCGTCATCTGGTTTATTATCCTCTTCACGATAATTATTAAAAGGAAATGAGCTTTGCATACAACAATTAATTTTACTTTATTGGATATTGATTAAAGTAATATTTTAGCATCACTAGTATAGGAGACGAGTTAATGGCAGAAGAAAAAGCAAAAAGTAACTATACAGAAGATAGTATCCGTTCACTGGATTGGCGGGAGCATATTCGCTTACGTCCAGGCATGTACATCGGCAAGTTGGGCGACGGTTCGGCACAGGATGACGGTATTTATGTATTGGTAAAGGAGGTTATAGATAACAGTATCGATGAGCATGTGATGGGCTTTGGCAAAACGATCGATGTAAAAATAAGTGACCATCGTGTCGAGGTAAGAGATTACGGACGGGGGATCCCATTAGGTAAGGTGGTGGACTGCGTTTCCAAGATAAATACAGGCGGAAAGTACGATTCTATTGCTTTTCAAAAATCAGTGGGTTTAAATGGTGTCGGTACGAAGGCGGTAAATGCCTTATCCAACTATTTTAAGGTGCAATCCTTCCGGGATGGTCAAACCAAGATCGCCGAGTTTTCTACGGGCTTCGTAAAAAACGATGCGGTGATCAAAACCTCAAGCGACCGCAACGGCACAACCATTGCTTTTGAACCAGACAGTAGTATATTTAAAAATTACCGGTTTATTCCTGAATATCTCGAAAATCAGATTTGGAATTATGTATTTCTCAATGCGGGACTTACCATCAATTTCAATGGAAAGAAATTTTATTCAGAAAACGGATTATTGGACCTGCTCCGTCGGAAAGCCGATGAAGATACGCTACGCTATCCGATAATACACCTGAAGGGCGAGGATATCGAGATCGCTATGACGCACTCTAACCAGTATGGTGAAGAGTATTATTCGTTTGTTAATGGCCAGTTTACCACACAAGGAGGAACACACCTGGCCGCATTTCGCGAAGCGTTGGTGAAAACGTTACGCGATTTTTACAAAAAAGATTTTGATGCCACAGATATTCGCTCCTCCATTATCTCGGCTATTTCGGTAAGGGTGCAGGAGCCTGTATTCGAGTCACAAACCAAGACCAAGTTAGGATCGCAGAATGTTGGCCCGGATGGCCCTACGATGCGTACCTTCATCAATGACTTTGTAAAAAAAGCCTTAGACGACTATCTTCACCGAAACCCAGCTGCTGCCGACGCCATGCTTAAGCGCATTCTGCAGTCGGAGCGCGAAAGGAAAGAAATTGCAGGTATTAAGAAGCTGGCCAATGACAGGGCTAAAAAGGCAAACTTGCATAACAAAAAGCTGCGAGACTGTCGCCTGCATTACGATGATAATAAAGACAACGAAGCCGAC
The DNA here is from genome assembly GCA_001683905.1 of Marivirga sp. ANT-B6. Classification (GTDB taxonomy): domain Bacteria; phylum Bacteroidota; class Bacteroidia; order Cytophagales; family Cyclobacteriaceae; genus ANT-B6. The sequence continues at coordinate 14,093 of LXQK01000247.1, read as the reverse complement.
ACCATGCTTTTTATCACCGAAGGAGACTCTGCCAGTGGCTCAATTACCAAGTCACGGGATGTGCAAACCCAGGCGGTGTTTAGCTTACGTGGAAAGCCACTGAATTGCTTTGGACTAACCAAGAAGGTGGTCTATGAAAATGAAGAGTTTAACCTTTTGCAGCATGCATTAAATATAGAGGATAGCATAGAAGGATTGCGCTACCGAAAGATTGTAATTGCTACCGATGCGGATGTGGATGGTATGCACATCAGGTTGTTGATGTTGACCTTCTTTCTTCAGTTTTTTCCTGATTTGGTAAAGAACGGACATGTATATATCCTGGAAACGCCGCTCTTCAGGGTGCGTAATAAGAAGGAAACTATCTATTGCTATAGCGATGAAGAAAGAAAAAATGCCATAGAAAAGTTGGGGGCAAAGCCTGAAATTACCCGCTTCAAGGGGTTAGGAGAAATTTCCCCAGACGAATTCGGTGGCTTTATTGGTGAAAATATTCGCCTGGAGCCAATCATTCTTGCAAAAGACACCAGCATTCTGAATCTGCTTACTTTCTACATGGGCAAGAATACACCCGACCGACAGAACTTCATCATCGAAAATCTGAAATTAGAAAAAGACCTTGTGACCAATGAGGTTTAAGTCCTTCTTGTTCAAAGTGACGTTGTAGCACCGGCTGTTGTAAAATGTTTCAAAAGGATAAAAAAGGAAATGAATACTGATATGGACTTCCAATTTCGTTGTATATTCGTAAATAAAGCTAAAGAAATTGAGCAACCGTGAAAAGATTATATTTTCATTTTTATTGATTTTGATTGTTGTCAACGTGCTTACGCTGGTGATTACTTATTCTTTGGGTTCATTCTCCTCATCGTTTCAGTCTATTCTAAATGATCGCCTGGTGCCAGCCTCCGACATCTCTAAGATACAAGAGCTTTATTATAAAAACCGGCTGAAAGTTGAGGAGCTTATTTTTCAGGTGGACCCTGCAGATCATAATCAAATAGCCCAAATCAGTGTGAATAACCAAAAAATTAGTCAGATATTGAAGAAATATATGCTCACCCATCTTACAGAAGATGAAGCTTTTAAGCTTGATAAGCTTAAAAGTGAGATGAAAAATTACCGGGCACTGGAATTATTGATTTTAAAGGAATATACTGCAGGGAACACCAAAAAGGCGCAAGAACTTTTCCTTACCAATAGCTTATCAGAATTCAACGATATGCTAAATTTACTACATAATCTTGCTGAAATACAGCTGGTGGTCGGTGAGAAGTTATACCACGAGGCATTGAACAGTGTAAGTGTCATTAAGGTAACGACGTATATGAGCATAGCGGTGGCCATACTGCTCACCCTGAATATGTTGAAGGTGCTGGATATAAAGATGAACAGATAGTATGCAAATAGAAGATAATAGCGAGGAAGAAGAAACAAAAGGAGAAATCAATGGCGAAGATATCATTCATGATGTAGTACCTGTTTCGGGTATGTATCAACGTTGGTTTCTGGATTACGCCTCTTATGTAATATTAGAGCGGGCCGTGCCTGCCATTAATGATGGCTTAAAGCCTGTTCAGCGCCGTATACTGCATGCCATGAAGGAGATGGATGATGGCAGGTACAATAAGGTTGCCAATATTATTGGCCAGACTATGCAGTACCACCCACACGGCGATGCTTCTATTGGCGATGCCATGGTGAACATCGGACAAAAGGATATCCTCATCGATACCCAGGGGAACTGGGGCGATATCAGGACAGGTGATAATGCAGCAGCGCCCAGGTATATTGAGGCACGTCTTTCCAAATTTGCGCTGGAAGTGCTATTTAACGAGAAAATTACGGAATGGCAGCTTTCCTATGATGGCAGAAAAAAAGAGCCCATCACTCTCCCGGTAAAGTTTCCGCTTTTATTGGCGCAGGGTGTTGAAGGTATAGCCGTAGGCTTATCCACCAAGATTCTTCCCCACAATTTCTGTGAGCTGATTCTGGCGTGTATAGATGTATTAAAAAATAAAAAAATTGATATCAAGCCTGACTTTCCCACTGGAGGTACGGCAGACTTTTCCGACTACAACGAGGGTTTGAGAGGTGGAAAGGTGCGGGTGCGGGCAAAAATCGAGGAGCTGGATAAAAAGACGCTGATCATCAAAGATATACCTTTTGGAACGACGACAACCGGCCTGATTGAAACGATCATCAAGGCCAACGATAAGGGGAAGATCAAGATTAAAAAAGTAGTGGATAATACTGCCAGAGATGTCGAAATTGTAATCTCCCTTGCTCCGGGACAATCACCGGACATCACCATCGATGCTCTGTATGCCTTTACCGATTGTGAAGTGTCTATATCACCCAATGCGTGCATTATTATAGAAGATAAGCCACACTTTATCAGTGTCAATGAAATCCTAAAAGTCTCTGCACATCAGACGGTGGACCTATTGCGCCGGGAGTTAGAAATCCGAAGGGGCGAATTGTTGGAAAAAATACTATTTTCTTCGCTCGAAAAGATATTTATTGAAAACAGGATATATCGTGATATTGAGGAGTGTGAGACCTGGGAAGCGGTGATTGCAACTATTGACAAGGGGCTAGATCCTTTCAAAGAGCAGTTCTACCGTGAGATTACCGAAGAGGACATCGTGAGCCTTACTGAGATCAAGATCAAGAGAATTTCGCGTTTTGATGCTTTTAAAGCAGATGAACTGATGCGCAGACTGGAGGGTGAACTAAAAGAAGTTGAGCATAATCTTGCCCATATTATCGAATACGCCATACGATATTTCAAGAACCTGCTGGACAAGTATGGTAAAGGCCGCGAGCGTAAGACTGAAATCAGAACATTTGACATTATATCAGCTACCATAGTGGCAGCCAATAACCAGAAGCTATATGTCAACAGGACTGAGGGCTTTGTTGGCTACGGCATCAAAAAAGATGAATTTGTGTGTGACTGTTCTGACCTGGACGACATTATCGTATTCCGGGCCGATGGAGTTTGTGTGGTAACTAAGATAGCTGAGAAGGTTTTTGTTGGTAAGAACATCATCCATGTGGCGGTTTTCAAAAAGAATGATGAACGCATGGTCTACAACCTTATCTACGTAGACGGCAAGTCCGGCAGGTCTATGGTGAAACGCTTCCAGATTCTAAGCGTAACACGCGACCGGGAATACCCGTTGACTACCGGCCAGAAGGGTTCAAAAGTACTATATTTTACAGCAAACGCTAATGGCGAGGCAGAGATCGTAACGGTTTATTTAACCTCCGGAGCCAAAGCACGCATCAAGGTTTTCGACTTCAACTTTGCTACCATAGAAATTAAAGGAAGGGCTGCTCAAGGAAATATCCTTACCAAATATCCTGTCAGAAAAATACAGCTGAAGATGGAAGGCGTTTCTACCTTAGGCGGTCTCGATATTTGGTATGATGAATCGGTAGGTCGTTTAAATACCGACGGTAGAGGGAAGCTATTGGGTAATTTTATGGGTGACGATAACATACTGGCCATTTATAAAGACGGGCAATATGAACTAACCAGCTTTGAGCTTACCAACCGCTACGAGCCCGATCAAATTATGCTGATTGAACGATTCGACATTAATAAAGTGATTTCTGCCATCTACTATGACGGGGAGAGCAAAAGTTTTTATGTGAAGCGTTTTAAAATAGAGACATCTACCGTCAACAAGAAATTCAGCTTTATTAGCGAATCGAAAGGTTCCGGCCTGACGGTTGTATCTACTGAAAAACAACCACAGGTAGAAATAGAATTTACCAAGCCAAACAGCAAAGAAAAGGAGGTAGCAGTTTATGACTTTGACATGCTGATCGATGTAAAAGGCTGGCGCGCTATTGGAAATAAATTGATGCAGCAGAAGATTCATAAGGTAAAGCTACTGGCGCACAAATCTGAAAATGACCTCGAGAAGAAAATTGATGATGCCAAACCTGATGCAGCCTTTGACGTAGGGGATACTGTGTCCTTAAATTTGAAAAAATCAGATTCTACTACCAAAGATGATCAGCTTGGCTTGTTCTAAGGAGTAATCCTTGCTTTGATGAAAGTAAGACCTGTCGTATATTTTGCCACGTAAAATGGCTGTAACCTCTTATTTAAAATAATATTAAACCAAACCGCACAATTAAATTTCTGATGTTGACTTTTCGAGGCTTCTTTGTGGGGCTCCGAAGGTTAGTGGTTTTTGCGTTGATTGGCCTTGTATTATTTACTGTGTTCAGCAATATCTGGATTATGTACATGACGAAGGATCAGATATATGAGAAGGTAGCAGAAGTGCCTCCCAATGAAGTTGCGCTGGTGCTGGGAACGAGCAAAAAACAGGTCGGCGGCAAGGCAAATCCTTTTTTTACGTACCGGATAGAGGCCGCCTCTGCATTATATAAGCAGGGAAATGTAAAACTTTTTATCCTTAGTGGGGATAACCGATCGCGGTATTACAATGAGCCTGAGGACATGAAAAAGGCTTTGATGGCTATGGGCGTACCAGACTCTGTCATCGTACTCGACTATGCCGGGCTGCGAACATTAGACTCTGTGGTGCGGTCAAAAACGATCTTTGGCTTTAATAAGATTACCATTATTACCCAGCATTTCCATAGCTTCAGGGCGGTGTATATTTGCCGACATTACAATATTGAAGCTAATGCATTCGCTGCTAAGAATCTTCCTGTCCAGGAGTCATTTAAGGTACTTATTCGTGAGATTTTTGCAAGACCTAAAGCGATTCTCGACCTGTATATTTTTCGTAACGACACAACGACCTGACTATTAACTAGTTCTCTGAAGCAAATTTACAAGATCCATTCTGGTAGTCCATGTGCCTCATGCAATATTATGTTAAGAATTGAAGATTAAATTTTTTGCAATCTGATTACCTTTCGATTTGATATTCCGTTATTTGTATTTTAAAAGCCATGGGCTAAAGCGGCAATAAAGATGTCTTAATAATCCGGTACTCCTTTGAAAATATTTATATTACTTTGTATCTGTATCAGCGTTTGGGCAGCGCCGCTATTGGCGCAGGAAGTTACAGTTACTGGTAAAGTTACAGATGCCAGTACAGGCGATCCTGTGCCATTTGTCAACGTGTTTTTCAAAGGAACCTCTATCGGAAGTACGACAGATTTTGATGGATATTATCGCATTAAGACTACCAGTCCCCAGGATTCACTGGTCGCCTCTTATATCGGATATATCAAGCGGATGAAGTATGTGGGAAAAGCGCAGTCGCAGCAAGTTAATTTTCAGCTGGAGCCCGATATTACTAAATTGGAAGAGGTAGTCTTTTTGGCTGGAGAGAACCCGGCCTTTGAAGTATTAAGGCGGGTTGTGAAGAATAAAAGTATCAACGATAAGCGATCATTGAGTGCTTACGAATACCAGAGCTATAACAAGATAGAAATAGACGTTGATAATATTTCTGACAAAATGAAAAAGAAAAAGATCATGCAAAAAATCACGATGGTGATGGACAGCATCGAGCGGGTAGCAGGGGAGGATGGAAAACCTGTTTTACCAATTTTCATTTCAGAAGCCCTCTCTTCCTACTATTTTCGCGATTCTCCCCGGCTGCAGCGTGAGCTTATACAAAAAACAAAGGTCACTGGCGTTGGTGTTACAGACGGAAATACCGTTTCGCAGCTTTTAGGATCATCATTTCAGGAATATAACTTTTACCAAAACTGGCTCAATATACTCGAAAAAGAATTTGTGTCGCCTATCGCTGATGGATGGAAATTGTACTATAACTACGACCTGATGGACAGCCTCTTTGTTGGTGACCATCTGTGCTACAGGATAGAAGTAAGACCCAAGCGCGTACAGGATCTGGCTTTCAATGGAACCATTTGGATCACGACTGAAAGTTATGCCTTAAAGCAGGTAGACCTATCGATTTCTAAAGACGCTAACCTTAATTATATTGACAAAATAAAAATACAGCAAGAGCTTCAGGAGACAGAGGCTGGTGCGTGGCTACCTGTAAAAACCAGGGTGTTGGTAGATGTAGGTGAGGTTACAAAAAATACAGCCGGAATGCTTGCCAAATTTTACTCCTCCAACAAAGATTTCATCATTAATAAACCCCGGGGAGTAAAATTTTATGAAACGTCCCTGGAAGTCGCAGAGGATGCCAAAATTTATAAAAAGGGATTTTGGGAGGAAAACAGGCATGATTCGCTGACAGAAACGGAAAAGAACGTCTATATCATGATCGATACTTTGAAAAGTATTCCCATGGTAAAATCTTATCTTGAGGTAATGAACATCCTGGTAAATGGCTATAAGCGCGTTGGGAAAGTTGATGTAGGCCCCTATATCTATGCCTATGCCAACAATAATATCGAGGGGCATAGGGTTAGAGTAGGTTTCAAGTCCAATATCAACTTTAGCAATAAATGGATTTTTAGAGGCTATCTTGCCTATGGATTTGGAGATCAGGAATTTAAATATGGTGCCAGTGCGAGATACATCTTATCCCGAAAACGCTGGACTACAATAGGAATAGAAAGGAAACGAGATATTGAACAGGTTGGTTTGCTGGCCGAAGATCTGGAGGAGAATAATTACATCTTTTATGCCTTCAGCAACTTTGGACAGCTGATTCGCCCGTTTATCAATACGCAAAATAAATTCACTTTCCAAAGGGAAATTCGGAAAGGCTTTACCCAGAAGGTAGGGTTGGTTAACAAGACCTTTGATCCCCGTTATGACTTCCAGTTTTACAGGAGTCCTGGCGTTGAAAATGCTGCGGTTGCCAATAGTTATACCGCAACAGAAATAAATGTTGAAACCCGGCTAAGCAAAGGCGAAGTGTTTTTGCAGGACGATAATGACAGGATTAGTCTGGGTTCAGGAACTAAACCGATTTTTACCATCAACTATTCCATGGGAGTGAAAGGCTTATTAGGTTCAGATTTTGACTACCATAAAGTGTCGATGCATGCGACCCAGCGTGTCAAATTTGGCTTTTTGGGTGTTTCGAGATATACTATATCCGCGGGGCATATATTTTCACAGCTACCTTACCCCTTGTTAAAGGTGCATATCGGAAATGAATCACCATTTTATACCTCTGCAGCTTATAACTTAATGAATAATTTTGAATTTGTCAGTGATAGCTATGCTTCGCTAAGGTACAATCATTATTTTGAAGGGTTCATTCTAAATAGTATTCCACTAATTAAAAAATTGAAATGGCGGTTGGTGGGAACGGCCAATGTTTTATTTGGTAGCGTACGGCAGGAAAATATCGATATTATACCCGAAGGCACAAGTGCAGAGGGAGAGCCTTATCGTTTCAATGCATTATCTCCAGGAAAACCATATGTGGAACTGGGTTATGGTATAGAAAATATCTTTAAGGTGGTGCGGATCGACGCCTTTCACAGGCTCACCTATCTCAACAATCCAGAGGCAAGCAAATTTGGCATTAAGATCTACTTTCAGTTTATCTTGTAATCAACTAGTAGGTTAAATTCAGTATAGCTTTGAGTTAAAGGGACTCTTGCTGTAAAATAATACGCTGGTACTGATTAAAATCAAGG
>LXQK01000247.1:0-6397 GCA_001683905.1 Marivirga sp. ANT-B6 | reverse complement strand
CATATCAAAATTAGATGGCTATCAAGCTGCCAACTAAAGGAACTGTAGTAAAAAAAAAGGGGTAATATGTTATATGGCTCATTGTAATTCCTATATTGCTCATTATCAATATTTAACTAAAGTTTCGCATGTTGGATTAAAGAAGTCGAGAGGCGATTAAGCCACTTTGGTGTTATTAAACCCAAGATTTGAGTCTCTGTTTCAGCACACCGAGAATTTTTGTATCAGACCCCTGCGGGCATACGCGTTAACTTAAGCCCCAGAGGCCTTATATTTGTAGAAATATGATTTTCATCAGAGAATTTTGCCGTCAGGTACCAGCTATTTCGTACCGAACGGCAAGATTTCTGCATATTTCTATTTTTTCTACAAATATTAAGTACCTCTGGTACTCCCTTTCTTTTAAGTTAAGGGATATGCCCAGCGGGGCCTAATTGTACAGAGGTCGTAGTTTTGGCGGTTTTTTTGCCTTTAAAGTAAAAAAGTGAGAAAACATCTTCTGCGAAACTTTAATATATAATATCATCCAATACAATGAGAGCATTTTTATTATCTTTTATATTGCTTTCTTCGGTCATAGTTTCTTGTGATATGGATCGTTCCAACCACAGAATACCAGATAGACCAGTTTTAAACGAGGACTTTTACCAGGCATCGTTGAAAAGTATCAATACGACCATTGACAAAAACCCAGATAATCCTGAGGCATATTTCCGTAAGGCGCAAATCCTAAAAGGGTTGGGCAAGTATAATAATGCCATTCTTACTTTAGAAAAAGCCATCAAACTAAAGGAGAAAGAGGTAGATTATCACATGCTGCTAACGGAATTATATTCGCAGAATAAAGAATACGCTAAAGCGAATGCAGCGGCATTGAGGGCTGAACAGTTAGGCGAGAACTCAGCTGTATTTTTTGCCCGTATCGCTTATATCAATGAAATTTCGGGCTCGTTCGATCGGGCATTACATTATGTAAACAAAGCGCTGATGCTTGCTGCTGATGATGCCTCCCTACATTTACGCAAAGGTATGATCGCGCTAAAGTCCCAGGATACGACCGCTGCTAAGAGCAGCTTAATCAGGAGCTTACAATATGACACCACCTGGCTGGAGCCTTACCAGCTGTTGACCGATATTTATATTGCTGAACAAAAATACGATACGGCGATGGTCTACCTACAGAAAAATCTGCAGGCAAATCCGACCGACCCAATGTTGGTTTGGCAGGAGGCGGCGATTAATAAGATGAGGGGCAATACGGAAGCGGCAAAAAATACCTATCGCAAATATATCCAGCTTGCGGGGGAGGGGCCGGAGGTACTCAAAAATATGGCTGATCTTTTTGTTGAGACAAAACAAATCGATTCGGCGCGACTGTATGCCGAAAGATGGCAACAACTCGTCCCCAAAGCGGTAGCACCGCTTTTGTACCTTGCTCGTATCGATGTGAGTGGGCGAAGGTATGTTTCAGCCAAAGAACGGTATACGGCTGTTTTAACATTGGATTCAGGCAATTTAGCAGCTAGCAAGGAGCTGCAGGAATTGAATCAAACGCTTTGGAAAATTGAGCGATCCCGCCTGCCAAAACGAACAGAAATTGAAATCGTGGAACCCAAAGAGATCAAAAGGCTTGAATTACCTAAGAAAAATTGATAATACCGTTCTGTTGCATACCTTTGCAACGAACGGGATTTTTTGATGCTTGCAGGCAGGCTAGACAATCAATTGAATTACATAAATCATGATGAGCAGGTAAAATGCACCTCAGGTGATGCAATACCTGTGTGAACCACCCTGGCTTTATTTAATAACGTAGAGGCAGGGTTTTAAAAATAGCAACAATGAATGAGAATGAGCTAATACAGGTAACTTTGCCCGATGGTGCTGTAAAATCTTTTCCCAAGGGGGTTACTGCTTATGATATTGCAACGCGTATCAGTGAAGGGCTGGCCAGAAATGTTTTGGCTGCTAAGGTGAACGGTCAGATCGTGGATGCAACACGGCCAATTCAGGCTAACGCGGCGGTACAGTTGCTCACCTGGAATGACGCAGAGGGGAAAAATACCTTCTGGCATTCTTCTGCTCACCTGATGGCCGAGGCGCTGGAAGCCTTGTACCCAGGCGTGAAATTTGGTATTGGGCCTGCACTTGAAAATGGCTTTTATTATGATGTAGATTTTGGCGACCAGGAATTTAGGTCCGATAACCTGGTAGAGATAGAAAATAAAATCCTGGAACTGGCGCGAACCAAGAGCAAGTTTATCCGCAGGGAAGTTCCTAAAGCCGAAGCTATTGCTTATTTCAAGGAAAAAGGCGACCCTTATAAGCTGGATTTGCTGGAGGGTCTGGAGGATGGTACGATTTCTTTTTACCAGCAAGGCAACTTTACCGACTTATGCCGGGGTCCTCATATTCCCGATACAGGATTTATTAAAGCCATAAAGATCACCAATATTGCCGGTGCCTACTGGCGCGGCGATGAGAAAAATGCACAGCTGACAAGGATCTATGGAATCACCTTTCCGAAGCAAAAAGAACTCGGGGAATACCTGGAACTTCTCGAAGAAGCCAAGCGCCGCGACCATAGGAAATTGGGCAAGGAACTCGAATTATTTGCCTTTTCGGAAAAGGTCGGTATGGGGTTGCCGCTATGGCTGCCGAAGGGCACAATTTTACGGGAGCGACTGGAGAATTTTCTTCGCAAAGCACAGGTAAAGGCAGGTTATAGCCCTGTGGTAACGCCGCATATTGGCAGCAAAGAACTATATATCACCTCGGGACATTATGAAAAATACGGTGCCGACTCGTTTCAGTCCATCAAGACACCTCATGAAAATGAGGAGTTTTTGCTGAAGCCTATGAATTGTCCGCATCATTGTGAAATATACAAGGTAAAGCCACGGTCTTACAAGGATCTGCCGATACGCTATGCCGAGTTTGGTACAGTTTACCGTTACGAGCAAAGTGGCGAGCTGCATGGGCTGACCAGGGTACGCGGATTTACGCAGGACGATGCCCATATTTTTTGCCGACCTGACCAGGTAAAAGACGAATTCGCCAAGGTTATTGATCTGGTATTGTATGTATTCAATGCTTTGGGATTTACCAATTATAAGGCTCAGGTATCGCTACGCGATCCCGAGAATAAGGCCAAATATATTGGTGGCGACGAGGCGTGGAATAAGGCCGAGCAAGCCATCATCGACACGGCCAGGGATAAAGGCCTTGAAACCGTACAGGTACTAGGTGAGGCTGCCTTTTATGGCCCAAAGCTGGACTTTATGGTAAAAGACGCACTGGGCAGGAGCTGGCAGCTCGGTACCATACAGGTAGACTATCAACTGCCTGAGCGGTTCAACCTCGAATATGTAGGCGCTGATAACCAGAAGCACCGACCAGTGATGATTCACCGCGCTCCATTTGGGTCGTTGGAGCGTTTTGTGGCCGTGTTGATTGAGCATTGTGCCGGAAATTTTCCGCTGTGGCTATCGCCTGAGCAATTTACTATCCTGCCCATTTCAGAAAAATACGCTGCCTATGCCGAGGAGGTGTACCAGCAACTGGAAGAAATGGATATCAGGGGGAGTATCGACCATAGGGATGAGAAAATTGGTAGGAAAATTCGCGATGCGGAGGTGAAAAAGATTCCATTTATGCTGATTGTAGGAGAAAAAGAGCAGGAAAAAGGCCGTGTGGCGATACGCAGGCATGGTGCCGGCGATGTGGGCAGCTTTCCGGTGTCGGAATTCCTGGCGATGTTTAAGGAAGAAGCAGAAAAAGATTTAAAACAAAATCGTGAATAAGGTGTAGATGAAGTAGAATTTCACATATTTAATGTTGTATTTTGCCAACAAATTAAGGTTTGGGATAGTTTGCGGGGTAAGCATACAAAGAATGTGTACAATAAATGATCTGATTTGCACATTTTTTTTTGATTAGATAAAATATTCCCGATATTTGCACACTCATTTTTAATTAACCAAGGAGGTAAGTATTAATAAACAACGAAGAGTACCCTTTAGAGGTAGAGTAGAAGAGCCCTACAAGGTAAACAGAAAGATTACCGCCCGTACTGTAAGGGTGGTAGGTGAAGGTGGCCAAATTGGCGTGCTGTCCATAGGAGAGGCGCTGAAAATTGCCGAGGCTGAAGGCCTGGATCTGGTGGAGATATCGCCCACAGCAGAACCGCCTGTCTGCAAGATTACCGATTATTCCAAGTTCAAGTATGAACAGAAGAAAAAGCAGAAAGAAATAAAAGCCAAGGCGCAAAAGACGGTTTTGAAAGAGATACGTTTTGGCCCCAATACCGATGACCATGATTTTGATTTTAAATTGAAGCATGCCATCAACTTTCTAAAAGAAGGTGCTAAAGTGAAAGCTTATGTACACTTTGTAGGACGAACCATTGTCTTCAAAGAAAGAGGTGAAATATTACTCTTAAAATTTGCTCAATCGTTGGAAGATTATGCTAAAGTAGATCAACTGCCGAAGCTGGAAGGTAAAAGAATGACTTTGATGCTTTCTCCTAAAGTGGGAGTAAGCCCAAAAAAGTAAATTTTTAAATTAATATACATAAAATGCCAAAAGTAAAAACCAAATCAGGTGCAAAGAAAAGGTTTAAATTGACAGGCACTGGCAAGATCAAGCGTAAGCACGCTTTTAAAAGCCACATCCTGACCAAGAAAGAAACCAAGCAGAAGAGAGCGCTCACCAAAATGGGTTTAGTACACAAATCCGATGAGTCGAGAGTAAAAGACATGCTGAATATCTAAACGAAAGTTTCAGGTTTCAGTCAAAGTTTAAAAGGTTAAATTATTATTCACCAGGCCGAAGGTTTAAAGTTCTCAGCAGAGACACCCCCAGCCAAAAAAATTAAATTATGCCAAGATCGGTAAACGCAGTTGCGTCAAGGACAAGAAGAAAGAAAATATTAAAAGCCGCCAAAGGATTTTGGGGCAGAAAAAGTAACGTATGGACTGTTGCGAAAAATGCCGTAGAAAAAGGTATGCAATATGCCTATAGAGATAGAAAAGCTAAGAAGAGAGATTTCAGGGCTTTATGGATCCAGAGGATCAACGCAGGCACAAGAACTTATGGCATTTCTTACTCAGCATTTATGGGTAGCCTCAAGAAAGCAAATATCGACCTGAACAGGAAAGTATTGGCGGATCTTGCGATGAATCATCCTGAAGCTTTTAAAGCTATTGTTGATAAGGTAAAATAGCCTTTTATATAAATTAAAACAACAAAGGCCTGGTTTCAGGCCTTTGTTGTTTCCAGCCATTGCCATTTAATGCTTCAGAATTTAGCAACTATTCCTTAAAGAGACTAATTTTGTTGCGCTACATAACGCAGTTTTATAATTAAAAACCTCCTGAATCAATGCCCTACACCGTACTTCCACATCAAGCTACTTTTGGTTCTGCCTTGCAGCAGAAATTTGAGCACATCGAAACACCATTTTTTTATTATGATATGGCGCTGCTTCATGCCACGCTGGAGCAGATCAAGGCATTTGGCTTGCGCAGGGGATACCATATTCATTATGCCCTAAAGGCTAACAGCAATATAAAGATCTTGCAGGCGATAAAGGGATTTGGGCTGGGAGCCGACTGTGTGAGTGGCAATGAGGTAAAGCGGGCCCTGGAGGTAGGCTTTTTGCCGCAGCATATTGCTTTTGCTGGCGTCGGTAAGACTGATACAGAAATTAACTTCGGCCTCGACCATGGTATTTTTAGCTTCAACTGTGAATCAGCGCAGGAGTTGGAAGTGATCAATGCCCTGGCAGCCAAAAAAAATAAGGTAGCCCATGTTGCGTTGCGCATCAACCCCAATGTAGATGCCAACACGCACCATTATATTACCACGGGCCTGCAGGAAAATAAGTTTGGCATCAATACATGGGAGCTAGACCAAATCATCGACAAGCTAAAGGACCTTACACATCTTCAGGTGAAAGGAATTCATTTTCACATAGGCTCACAGATCTCCAGCCTGCAGGTGTATGAGCAGCTATGCCATAAGGTAAATACCTTACAGCGCTATTTCCAGGAAAAGGGGCTAGTCCTCGACCATATTAATGTCGGCGGGGGCCTGGGCATTAACTACGAAGAACCGGGCAGTGCATTAATCCCTGATTTTAAGGGGTATTTTGACGTATTTCAGCAACACCTACACCTATTGCCCGGGCAGGAGGTGCATTTTGAGCTGGGCAGAAGCGTCGTAGGCCAATGCGGCTCATTAATATCGCGGGTGCTCTATGTGAAGCATGGCCAAAAAAAGAAATTTGTTGTACTTGACGCCGGTATGACCGAGTTGATCCGTCCTGCACTGTACCAGGCGTTGCATCATGTAGAAAACCTTTCGGGGCAGCCTTCCACCACGCTGTATGATGTAG
>LXQK01000246.1 GCA_001683905.1 Marivirga sp. ANT-B6 | reverse complement strand
AGTAGTGTATTTCTGAGCTACCAAGTTATTCGATTTTAACTGATCTGATCCTGCTGCTACCATAAACCATTGAAGAAATTAATTGCCTCGTCTTAAGGGAATAAGCATACTGTATTTACCCAAATTAACACAAAGTAAATTTAATCGAGTTTTTAGATATATTATGCTATAAAAACTCCATTATTTATTTAATTGCAGTAATAATATCAAAATGTTGCTGTTAAATACCCATAAGTTCAATCCTTACCCTTGCATGATACATATTATTACTTTTCGCACACCTCGTTGCCATAAGCTATTGATTATTTTTCTGCTTTTTTGGCTCGCCTTCGCCGGTAAGTTAAAAGCACAAACCAATCCAACAACGCAACCACCATTTTTACCTGTCACTAGCGACTGGGTAGATTCTGTATTCAGGCAACTTACACTGGATGAAAAAATTGGACAGCTTCTTATTGTAGCTGCCTATTCCAACAAAGACAAAGCACACGAAGACTCTATAGCTGCACTGGTAAAGAACTACAAAATTGGCGGTCTCATTTTTATGCAAGGGGGGCCGGTAAGGCAGGCACGGTTGGCCAACAGATATCAATCTGTTGCCGGCGTACCGTTATGGATCGCCATGGATCTGGAGTGGGGATTGGGGATGCGTCTTGATAGCACGATTAACTTTCCGTATCAAATGGCCTTGGGTGCCATACAGGATAACCGCCTGATCTATGCCATGGGTGCAGAAGTTGCCCGCCAATGCAAGCGGATGGGAATTCATGTCAACTTTGCCCCGGTAGCAGATATCAATAACAACCCGCAAAATCCGGTGATCAACTTCCGATCATTTGGTGAGGAAAAGATTGATGTAACTCAAAAAAGCATCGCGTATATGAAAGGGATGCAGGATCATCATATCCTCGCTACCGCCAAGCATTTCCCTGGGCATGGCGACACCGATACCGACTCACATTACGATCTTCCTGTCATCAACTTCAATCGGAATAGGCTGGATTCTCTCGAGCTATATCCATTTAACGAAATGATTAAGGCGGGTATTGGCAGCATAATGACAGCACACCTAAGTATCCCACAGTTAGATTCTACTGTTAATCTCCCTTCCACGCTCTCAAAACCTGTCATTACAGATCTTTTGCGAAACGAACTAAACTTTAAGGGCATTATCTTTACCGATGCGATGAATATGCAGGGTGTTACAAAGTACTTTCCTGCAGGACAGGCTGATGCCATGGCACTTGCGGCGGGAAATGACGTGCTGGAATTTTCGAAAGACATTCCGAAAGCTATTGAAGAGATAAAAAAAGCGATTCGTTCAGGCGCTATTTCTATAGCCCAAATTGACGCAAGTTGTAAGAAAGTTTTGGCAGCAAAGCAATGGGTGGGCCTCGATCGTTATCAACCCATAGCACTTGAAAATCTGGTGGAAGATCTCAATAATCCACAAGCCAACCTGCTGAACAGACAACTTACACAAGCCTCCCTAACAGTTTTGGAAAATAAAGAAAACATACTTCCTCTGAAGAATCTGAAGGATTTGAAGGTAGCGACACTTTCAATTGGCGTAAATGAACTAAGCCAGTTTCAGGAAATACTGCATCGATATAAAGAAGCAGACGCATTCTTCCTGCCGAAAGAAAGTACTGAAAGTATGGCTAAATTAATGATTGAAGGCCTTTCAGATTATGATGTAGTAATCGTCGGTATTCATCAAATGGGCAAAAGGCCTTACAATTCGATGCGGCTTTCGTCGCATTTGCTGAACATGCTACAGGAGCTTACACTGCATAGCAAGGTGGTATACGCTCTTTTCAGCAACCCGTACCTGATTAGCAAAATGCCCGGCATTGAAAATGCCGAGGCCCTGGTAGTAACCTATAGTGAAAGTCAGCTATCTCAGGAACTGGCAGCACAAATGATATATGGTGCTGAGGGAGCCGATGGGAAACTTCCCGTTTCAATAGAAGGAAAATACAAAAAGGGAGCAGGTTTAGACTTAGCGCCGATTAAAAGATTGTCGTATTCCATACCTGAAGGCGCGGGCCTAAACAGCACCATTCTTTCAAATATCGACTCGGTTGTAATGGAAGCGTTGGAGGCGAAGGCCATTCCCGGATGCCAGGTTTTGGTAGCACGTGACGGTAAAGTTGTCTTCCAAAAATCCTATGGCTTTCATACCTATGACAGCGCAAGAGAAGTAAGCAACACCGATATATACGACCTGGCTTCTCTTACTAAAGTAAGTGCTTCGCTACCTGCTATTATGAAACTAGCCCAGGAGGGAAAGCTTGATCTGGATGGAAAATTGGGAGATTATCTCCCTTATTTTAAAGGATCGAATAAAGAAGATCTTACTTTCAGGGATATGCTAACGCACCAATCCGGCCTGCAGGCCTGGATACCCTTTTGGAAAAACACCATTAAAAAGAATGGAAAGTTCAAGTGGTTTACTTTTAAAAACAAATATTCGCGAAGATTTCCCATTAAAGTGGCAGAAAACCTTTTCCTGCATCGAAGGTACGACAGAAAGATCCTAAAAGCGATTAAAAAATCGCCCGTGAGCGTTGATAAAAAATATGTCTACTCTGACCTTTCTTTTATCCTTTACCCGCTTATTGTGGAACGCCTCACAGGGGAAAGCTTCGAAGATTATGTTCAGAACAACTTCTACAAACCTTTGGGCGCAAGCACATTGCAGTATAACCCATTCAGTAAGTACGACATAAACAGGATAGTACCTACAGAATATGATTCAACGTTCAGAAAATCTTTATTACATGGCCGTGTAGATGATGAAGGTGCTGCCATGATGGAAGGTGTATCCGGACACGCCGGCTTATTTGGCAATGCCAATGATCTGGCAAAACTGATGCAGTTATATTTACAGAAAGGCACCTACGGAAGCCAGCAAATTATCAGTGAGAAAGTGATCGATGAATTTACGCGCTGCCAATTCTGCGGGACCGGAAACCGACGGGCATTAGGTTTTGATAAACCAAATATCATCCGTGTGCCTAATGGAAATGCAGCAGACAGCGCCAGTAACTCAAGTTTTGGACATTCGGGCTTCACGGGTACGTTTGCCTGGGTAGACCCTGCGGAAAATTTGGTTTATATTTTCCTTTCGAATAGGGTGAACCCAACCCGACTGAACAACCAGCTTGGAGAGCTCAATATAAGAACAAGATTGCAACAGGTGATATACGATGCTATTATTGAAAAGAACCAAGACTAGTTGGTAGCAGAAAAATACCCATAGGTGTTCAAACGGAACGCTATAGGTATATTTGTCTTGTTGACGTGATTATACTTACGATGAAGCTAGGTTAAACCCCGTCTTAGCCCTAATTATTATCCTCCAATTCTTCTACTTGTTTCATAAACTCTCCCAGCTCATTATCTGAATAGGTGCCAAAGGCGTCGATGATTGTGCCCTTCACCCCATCATATGTCTCGACGACATAAAGAATGGTCATATCGCCTGGGTCAGAAGTGCCTTCGAAGCGCTTATGCTCAACAATAGTAAGTTGGTCAGGCTGGTATACCTTCTGGTTGCCCAAAGACATCAGTCCGTCCTCCTGAAGCTTAAACTGCTCAGAAAATCCATTCTTCGTCAATTCATTGGTCTTTTCTGTCAAAGGATCTATGAAATGGTGCATAGAGGAGTCCTTTTCTGTATTATCGTTCATATCTATAAGATTTAGCATTTAAAAATCAGAAGTTCTAAAATTGTTCTGATAACATCAATATTGTAGGTGTTGCTCACATACAAATATGGATTGATGATACAACTATGAACAGGTAAAAAAGTTAACTAATATACTTAAGAATAGAAAAAGTCATTGACCGGTATTTATTGCTTGATGAGTTTTCCCGACACCTCCACTCGCCTGGTTTCAGCATTACCTTGTATGATCATTTTATAAATGTATATGCCCGGTGCAAGGGTATTACCTCCCTTGTCAACTGCTGTCCACAGCAAAGTGTGAAAACCTGCAGAATCTTTTCTGGCATTTTGATGAACCAGTTGCCCAAAAGTATTATACACCATGAAATGGACCTGATACTCATCTTCTGAATCCGCCAGCGTATAGGAGATAGAGACATTATCGTTGAACGGATTAGGGTAAACGGCTCCAACGGTAATTTTTTGTGGCTTTAAATTTTCGTCAATAAAAGCACTACTCCCAAAATATATTTGGAACCGAGAGGATTGAGCAGGGACAACGTAACTATTTACCTGATTCATATCGATGATTTTCTCCTTTTGTATATCATAGAGGAACAGTTCACCGTCGATCGAACCGCGTGTTGCAGCATCCCACTCCAGGACCGATCCAGTAGCGTTTCTAGGATTATCGATATAAAAGTCCCAAATGAAGTCCTGCTGAAGCGGGACGATATCCTTTCTAAAGCTACCGTTTTGATGTTCCGGGTGATCGAATTTAATTTGCGATTGGCCAAGAAAATCAAAATCTGGTAGTGCTACCGCATCATAAACATCCTTATGTAAAGATGCATCGACATGCATTCCAAACCCTGACAATTTATTGACGCGACCGCCGCTTTTCAAGATGAGGCTAATTTCCCAACCATCCCCGGCTGCAATATTTCTTTCTCTATTCCCGGATCCTATTCTACCCACCGAAGGTGGCTCTTCAGCAGCATACAACGGCATCTTTATGGTTATGGCTTTCTCGGCATACACGAAGCCACCTTTCATCTTGCCTAACACGTCGCTCTCCTGAAACCCTTTATCATATACCATTAGGTCTCCGATATCCGGGGACAAATTATTAGCGAATAGAACCTGCTCCCATGATATATTGAAATTGTATGGATTACCGATTTGATTCCATCCAGGCTGTAAATTGATCACGAAAGGGTTTGTCTGCTGAACCTGCACAGTGTTTCCTTCTCCAGTGTCGATGTTGGCTTCCTTACGTACGATGAGCCAATAACCTTTTCCTACCTCCAAAGTGGTAAACCCCTGATTGTACTCGTTGATGGTATCACTGACATAATGAAAAAGCCGCCATAAAGCCGGATGATATGGCCGTAGATCATCTTCGAACACCGCTGGGACGGTATTATTTCGCAATTGAAGTGGTGTGGCTATGATCTGATAATCTTCCTCAGTCTTACCAAAAATTAAGTCAGGAAAGGGTAGACCTTCCCCGGCGTGAAGAATATAAGTAAATCCTGTACCCGTAGTAGCCCGAAGGCCCCGTACGGTATATATCTCAAAATAATATTGGACCCCGATTTCATCTACTAACCCTTCGGAAAGCGGAATTTTTACGTCCAGTCCTGTCAGCTGATAGTCAATTACTTCCCACGTAGCAGCCCTTATCCCTTTATGAAAAAACTTAACTTTGGTGACCGCAGCGTCGCCGGGAAGTTTTACTGCAATAAATTCGTCGCTAGCACCATAGGTGTAGTAGCCCGGAAAATCAATGGAAGCTATTACAGCAGGATCATTCACTTGTACATTCACCTGCACAAAGCTCATATTATTCATTTCGCTTCCTTCATCAATTTCATCGGTAGCATCTGCCACGAATAAAATATAATAAGTGCCCGAAGTAGTGCCTTCAGGTAAACTAAAATTCGTATTGAGGCTCACGCCTGCTCCGACAGCTAAGGCAGTAGTGTTACTGGCGGCGAGTTCTATATCTGTTGGCTGGAACAGCTTGTCTTTCGAAAGATAATATTTAAGCACCGACGCACCAGCGGGCTTCTTTCCTGCATTCCTCACCCTACTAAATGCTTCCACCACCTGACCCACAGAAAACGTGTTTCGGCTAAGCGTGGGGTTATCTACTACCAGGTCGGGCATATCTATAACCGTGACTTTGAATGTATACGTTGCTGTATTTTGATGAGGGGCTTCAGCCTGTCCGTCATCTTGTACTTTTATGGTAATGTTTGCCTCGCCAGTTTGATCCGGAACCGGTGTAAATACCAACTGCCCCGTAGCGGCGGGACTGGTATACTTGATGACAGGATTCGGTACGAGGGCTGGATTATCAGATGTCGCTGTGATACTGATCGCCTGGTTCTCGAAAGGGCCCGCCTGTATTCCAGTTAAATTAACCGTTTGAGCTCCAGCATTAGGCTTTAAAGGTGAGGTATCTTCTACATTGTCCATTCGAGGAGCATCATTAATCGGGTTTACCTTCACAGTAAAGATTCGTGTAGTAGTATTATTATTGGGTGCTCCATCATCAACAGTTACAGAAATAATTGCACTGCCAAACCGATTTTCATTAGGTTGAAAAGAAAGGGTTCCTGTCGTTGCCGGGCTGGAATAGCTTACGGTTGGATCAGGAATAAGATCTTTATTGTTCGAAGTAGCGGTAACCTTTAGTGTCTGATTTTCTGATGATGCTCCAGATGTAATTCCTTTTAGCTGTAGCGTCTGACTGACTGCATCTTCATCAATTGCGGCAGGATCTGCAATTGCATCTAAAGTTGGTGGTCTGTTCAATGGATTTACAACTACCTTAAATTTCCTACTGATGGAGTTATTTCCGTCCCCATCGTCTGTAACGGTAACGGTAACTTCAGCCGTACCAAATTTATTGGTGTTTGGCTTGTACGTAAGTGTAGCTGTGGCATCTGGTGTTTTATAGTTCACTTGAGGATCGGGCAATAGATCCTTGTTACTCGACGTCGCTGTTACTGTAATCTTTTGATTTTCATTCGGCGCGCCCGTCGTTATACCATGTAAAGTCAGCGTCTTCGCTTCAGCATTTTCTAAGATTGGCGCAGGATCTGCTATGACGTCTAATGTGGGCGGGTCATTTATAGGGTTTATTCTTACGGTAAACTGTCGACTGATCGTATTATTATTATTCCCACCGTCATTGACTGTAACGGTAACTACTACAGTGCCAAAGGCATCCGGAACAGGCTTATACACCAGCGTGCCTGTGGTCGCGGGACTGCTATAATTCACGGTAGGGTCAGGTAAAACAGCAGTGTTACTTGATTTTGCAGTTACTGTGAGAGTCTGGTTTTCGTTAGGTGAACCCGAGGATACGCCACTAAAATTGATAGTTTGGGTGCCTGCATCTTCATTGATGGCGGCAGGATCAGAAAAGGCGTTCAGCGTGGGTGGGTCATTGACCTCCATTACATCAAAGCTAAAAGTATAAGCCTTTTCACTATACGATACACCATTACTCACCCGAAAAGTAAAACTGGCATAGTTTTCCCCAAACTCGCCAGTTGCAGGCTGATACAAAAGGTTGTCGATATCATTCCGCTTCAGCTCGTCTTTAATTTTAACTGGTTTCCCTTTTAATGTTAACGTACCACGTTCAGGTAGCGTTGTTATCTCAAGCCTTTGTAAATCGCGAAACCATCCTTCAATTGGAAAATCACTCAACGAAAATTTGTAGGAAGTGTCTTCATTAATGGTTACCTTTTTATCTTTCGAGGTGGGTGGACTCCAAGGCAACTGTAGGGATGAAACACCAGACGCACGTTCTGCTGAAAGGGAAATCGTATTAATGGAAAGCTTATTTTCAGAAGCCTCTACGCGGGCGTGGACCAACTTTAACGAAGCAAAAAAGCTAAACAAGAAAATATATATAGAAATTTTGATTGCCTGCATAACGATTAAAAAATGAGTAATTAACTCGCTAATTGAACTAGATTAAAAAGCTTCATAAAAATACTGACCAAAGATACACAAAATATGTGACTTCCAAGACCTACGCTAAAACGGAATACTCAGAAAAAAGTTAACAAAAAAAGATGATATAACCAATGAAATGTTGGAAAGCTACTGATATTGCTATCGAAGAATAGAACAGATTGTTATCTTAATTGCCCCAAAAATTACACGGCGCGAGGAACTTGATTTATTTTTGTTATTTTCCGAACCAAAGCAACCCTTTAAAAAAAACCTACGTCATGCCTATGAAATTTCAGACGACGTGAGCCAGATATGCGATGAAAATTTAATTGTGCTTCTTCGCGGATGTAGCAAAAAAGATAGAAACAGTCAAAAAAAATTGTATCAATCTTATTATAGCTATGCCATGGGTATTTGCCTGCGCTATGCCCAGAATAAAGAAGAGGCACAGGAAATTTTGAATGACGGGTTTATGAAGGTTTTTGATAAAGTGGATCAATACGACACGCGTAAGTCCTTTATTGGCTGGCTTCGAAAAATCCTCATCAATACCGCCATTGATCAGTACAGAAAAAATTTCAAGCACTACCACCTTCAGGAAATCGATATGGATAAAAGCCTTGCGATAAATCAGGATGTAATTTCGGATATAGGTTACAACGATATACTAACGGCAATTAGAAAGCTTTCACCAGCCTATAGAACCATATTTAACCTGCACGTTATCGAGGGGTTCAAACATGAAGAAATTGCAGAAATGCTTCAGATTTCAATAGGGACTTCCAAATCTAATCTCTTTAAAGCACGGGAGAATCTGAAGGTGATTTTAAAATTAAATGATCAGGAACCTTATGCAAAATCTATTTGATATAGAGCTGGATATGCTCATGCGCAAAGTGCTGGTGGAGCATGAAGAAGCCTTTGATCCTAAGGCATGGGAGAAGATGGAAAAAAAATTGGACACCCTCCCTCCTCCCAGGTCTTACTTCTTCAATTTTAGGTATCTCCTTGTATTCTTTTCCATTTTTTCTACGGGGCTGTTTTCTTACCTATATTTTTCCAGTCTTTCTCATTCGGAAAAAATTAGCACTATTCCGCAAGCTAATTCACCTACAAACCGGCGCATTGCTTACCCTTTCGAGGACGACGCAAAGGAATCGGTTTCTTTATCCTTCACTTTCAATAATACAATAGAAAGTTCACTTACCGAGCGAAATAATAAAGAAGCAGAATATGTTATGCATGATAGCCACGCCGGACCGATTAACGCCAATCCTCCAAGCCCGCCATATTTGTCGAAGCAAGAACCTCTAGCTAAAAAAGGACAACCTTCTGCATTTGCTGCAGAACAGAATAATTCATTAGACAACTCAATCCTGAGCGGCAGGCAACGTACTTCTTTAGATCAAAAGGATAACAATAACGTTAGATCTCTCCCCGTGGAGGAAAATTATAAA
Source organism: Marivirga sp. ANT-B6 (assembly GCA_001683905.1). Classification (GTDB taxonomy): domain Bacteria; phylum Bacteroidota; class Bacteroidia; order Cytophagales; family Cyclobacteriaceae; genus ANT-B6. The sequence goes on along the minus strand of LXQK01000246.1, from coordinate 9,553 downwards.
TCGACACATTATGTCGATGAAACAGATAAAGGAAGCGGAAGTCATAGAGCAACAGTTGGGTCTAAATTTCCATTTATAAGCATAATAAAACCATCGTTTCCTTACAGCGAAATAATCTTAAAACAAATGGCTATGGTTCGATCGGAACATAAAAAATCCGATTCCCCCGATGCAGCGGTAGGAAAAAAAGCCGGTCATCAGGGTCTTTCCATTTTCTTTTCAATTTCACCAGATTTTAATGCTTTGAAACCAGGCGGCTCTTATCAGGCCGGCCTTTTTGCTGGTGTGGGCATTGCCTATAGATTTAACAAGAGATGGGCGATATCGATGGGTCTTTTGGGCGGAACAAAAAATTATACCGGAACCGAAGGATATAATGCTACAAAATTCAATTACACCGCTAATGGTTCTCTGGAAAAGGTGGATGCTTCCTGCAAAATAATCGATATACCAATAAACCTGCGTTATAATTTATTAATTAAACCACAGTATGTCATTTTTGTGAGTTCCGGGCTTTCCTCCTATTTCATGCTGGAGGAAGACTATGCATTCACGACTACTTACTATGGCAATTCATATGTCAATGAAGAAAGCTATAAAAACGAGAACAATCATTACCTCGGCATTCTAAATCTTTCTGCTGGATATGAACGAGATATTTCGACACACTTTTCCTGGCAAATAGAGCCATTTGTAAAGGTGCCTCTTGCGGAAGTAGGACAAGGAGATGTAAAACTTTTTAGTGTAGGAGGCCTGATAAGTTTACGCTATAAACTTAACCGACAACGATAATATATGAAAAGTAACTCATTATTCCTGGCATGCCTGTTTCTTCTTTTATCCTGCGGAGGGGGCAGCGATGATCCGGGTGTGGATTGTAGCGCCGCCAATATCAACGGTACTGTAGCTGTCACGAATGCTTCTTGTGGAGAGGCGAATGGCGCATTGACAATTTCCGGAAGCGGGGGCACCTCACCATACACATACCAAATCCCTGGAAAACCTGTCCAAAACGCTGGTAGCTTTACAGCACTATCTGCCGGTAATTATACCATTACTGTTAAGGATCGAAATGGTTGTAGCAACGAACTAGCTGCCAGTGTTGGAAGCGAAGGTGACTTGACCCTGACGGCAAGTGTAGCGGAAACTTCCGGCTGTGGCACCGCCTCAGGAAGTATTGTGGCAACGGCCACTGGCTCAAGTGCCGTCACGTATCAACTCGATAATGGACCCTTCCAAGCCTCTAATACCTTCGCTAATTTGGGTGCTGGCAATTACACCATTACTGCTAAAGATGAAAGCAATTGCGTAACCAGTACTGGGGTAAAGATGCTTTCCGGCATCAGCTACAGCAATCAGGTGCAAGCTCTAATAGAAACGAATTGCGCCATCAGTGGCTGCCACGGCAATAGCCAGGCTCCTTTGTTAAATTCTTTTTCGGATATTAAAGCCAATGCCAATAATATCAATTCGCGCGTAAGTAACGGTACCATGCCACCGGCAGGACGAACACCTTTAACGGATGCCCAAAAACAAAGCATTGCATGCTGGGTAAATGACGGCGCTTTAAACAATTAATACGATGGAACAAAAAATAATCATTGTTTTAGCCATGCTTGCAACCGTATGTTTTGCTGCATGTACCTATAACAACGAAGAAGAATTATTTACAGAACGCCCCTGTGACACAACACCGGCCACCTACGCGGCTGATATTGCACCCATTATCCAGTTAAATTGCGCTATCTCCGGGTGCCATGTTGCAAACCGACAGTTTCCCAATTTGTCCGATTATGCAGGGGTACAGCAACACGCAGCCAGGATAAAGATAAGGACAGCTAATGGCACTATGCCACCATCATCATCCGGTAAAAACTTAACGGTGCGCCAGATCAATCAAATATCCTGCTGGGTGGATGGCGGAGCGTTAAATAACTAAAAAATTCGTTCAATTTAAAACTACCCTACTTTGCGTAGCCTTAAAAAAATATATCTTTTAAACATTGCTTTTATATTGGCTTTTCAGCCCTCATTTTCACAAAGATATATGAGCAAATCATCTGAAATCACCTTCTACTCCAAAGCCCCGATGGAAGATATTGACGCAGTGAATACAAAGGGCACGAGCGCCTTCGATGTAAAAAGCGGAAATATTGCGTTTTCAATTCCTATACGATCCTTCGCGTTTAAGAACAAGCTGATGCAGGAACATTTTAATGAAAATTATCTTGAATCGGAGAAGTATCCCAAAGCAACTTTTAAAGGAAAGGTTACGGGTTTCAAAGAAGAAGGTGGCGTACAAAATGTTTCGGCCGAAGGTGACCTTACCATTCACGGGGTTACAAAGAAAATAATAACAACAGGCGAATTCGAATTTAAAGAAGGAAAGATCTTTTTGAAATCTTCGTTTCCTGTAGCGCTTCAAGATTATAAAATTAAAATTCCGAAGATAGTCTTCTACAATATCGCAGAAGTGATAGATGTCAATATGGGCTTTGAGTACACCAAAGCCAATTAAACCACCAATACCTAATAATTAAATTTTTAAACTATTTACACTTTATGCCGCACGCTTTTTTAGAAGTTCAGCTCAGGTACAGGTATATTACAATTAAGTTGCTTTTACTCACCCTTTTTAGTTCCGTTTCTTTTATTCAGGCGAAAGCCCAGGATGATTTGTTGGACATGCTGGAGCAACAGGATACAACATCACAGACGCAGCGCGTGTTAGCAACTTTCAAAGGCACCCGAATCATCAACGGGCATTCGGTTGAACTTCGGACACCGAGTGTACTGGATTTCATAATTTCACATCGGTTCGGCAGATTAAATAGTGGTGCATACGAATTTTTCGGTTTGGATGAAGCCAATGTACGGCTGGGCCTGGAGTATGGCCTGTTCAACAAGGTTAATATAGGTATTGGGCGAAATTCTTTTGAAAAGACCTATGATGGTTTTTTAAAATATAAAATCATTGCGCAAACACAGGTTGTACCAGTTTCTGTTGTTCTGTTTAGCAGTGTGGCCATCAACACCCTTAAATCGCCCGATCCTGAAAGGGAGCTGGACTTCTCGAATCGACTGTCATACACCTACCAGGCGCTGATAGCAAGAAAATTTAATGCCAACTTTTCTCTCCAACTAACCCCTACCATTGTACATCGGAATCTGGTGCCTACCACAAGACAAGCCAACGACATATATGCTATCGGGATCGGCGGAAGACAAAAATTAACCAGACGCATGTCGATCAATGCCGAATATTACTATCGCCTGAACCCTGACCCTGAACCATACCATGATTCATTTGCCATCGGTTTTGACTTTGAAACTGGGGGCCATGTGTTTCAACTGCATTTTAGTAATTCGAGATCTATGATTGAGAAGGGATTTATTGCAGAAACCAATGGTGATATTTACAATGGTGATATACATTTTGGCTTTAATATTAGCAGGACTTTTGACTTAAGAGCTGATAAAAATAAAAAATAATCCATTGCTTTTTTTAAAGGATTAACCGGGCCATTTTCTCCATTTTTTTAAGCTACCATTTCACTATTTTTATTTTATTCAAATGAAAGCATATTACGCTTATATTAACGGATAGCCACAATTCGCTCATAAAATTTATTAATTTATTAAAGTTCAGGTCATGAATAGGTAAAGGTTGTAATGCATATTGCATTCAAACAATATCGCGTGAAGAATAAATATAAAACGATTATCATTTCAGATGTCCATTTGGGCACCAAAGGGTGCAAAGCAAAGGAATTGGTATCATTTCTTAAGCAATGCGAATGTGAAACGCTCATCCTAAATGGCGATATCGTCGATGGGTGGCAGCTGAAAAAGTATGGTTCCTGGCGGAGAAAGCACACCAGGTTTTTTAACCGAATCCTGAAAATGATCGAGCAGGATAATACCACGGTAGTTTACCTGAGGGGAAATCACGATGATTTTCTCGACCAGGTTTTACCCATGAAAGTCGGTAACCTATCCATTCAGCGAGATATGATTTATGAATCTTTCGGGAAAAAATACTATATTGTACATGGCGATATATTCGACTCCATTACAGGGAATCTAACGTGGATTGCAAGACTTGGAGATGTAGGCTATACTTTCCTGCTATGGATCAATAGTTTGTACAATAACTATCGACGCAAAAAGGGACTGCCGTATTACTCCTTATCTAAAATCATAAAGTCGAAAGTAAAATCTGCTGTAACTTATATAGACAGCTATGAGGCTCAACTATCGGAAATTGCAAAAATAAAAAATTGCGATGGCGTTATTTGCGGCCATATTCATCAGGCAACTATCAAGGAAATAGATAACATTATTTATATGAACTCCGGCGATTGGGTAGAATCTTTAAGCGCTTTGGTAGAAGATGAAGACGGAACCTGGAGTCTGGTCTATTACAGTGAAACGCCGAAGAATAAAAGGAATAAATTAATAGATATCGACCAGGAAGAAAAGCATTTTTTGACAACAGAGTTTTATGCGTCAGCAATTTTTTCTAAATTGACTTCCAAAACAGGCTCATGATAAATGCCATTGACCAAGGAACACCATGAGCAAGTTGAAAGTATATATGATCATGAATGAATAGTATTGGTGTAATTTTCATTTAAATTTTATAATCATGAAGTACATGTTTATAGTACAAGGTGAAGGTAGAGGACACATGACCCAGGCTATAACATTGTATGAACTGCTGATAAAGGCCGGTCATGAAGTTTCATATGTATTTGTTGGAAAAAGTAATCGCCGGGAAATACCATCTTTCTTTTTTGGCCGGATAAAATGCCCCATAGAAAAGATATATAGCCCCAATTTCATCACCGACAAAGATAATAAGTCCATTCGCCTGCGAGCAACGGTATGGAAAAACCTCGTCAAAAGTCACCAATTTATTTCCAGCCTCATTCAGATCAATAGAAAAGTAAAGGAGACACAACCCGACGTAATTATTAATTTCTATGATTTTCTAGGAGGCCTATACTACCTGCTGCTAGCGCCGAAAATAAAATATGTCTGCATCGGCCACCAGTACATGGCCAGCCATCCGGAATTCGAGTTTGCTGCCGGTCATTTCACGGATAAGTTTCTGCTGCGATTCAACAACGCATTAACCTCTCTAAAATCGAATAAAAATCTCGCCCTTTCCTTTGGAAGTTCTACCATAAGAAAACACAAGCGAACAGTACTGATACCGCCTTTGTTGCGTAAGGAAGTAAAAGAACTAGCGGTGACGCAGCAACCTTATATCTTATGCTATATGGTAAATAGTGGCTATAGCACAGAAATCATTCGATGGCACGAGCAAAATCCAGATGTAAAATTGCATTGCTTTTGGGACGACAGGGAGGCACCGGAGGTAATGGAACATTCTAACAACCTCACCTTTCATAAGATTAATGACAAGAAATTCCTTTCTATGATGAAAGACTGCCAGGCGTATGTAAGTACGGCAGGTTTTGAATCCATTTGTGAGGCAATGTATTTCAACAAGCCAGTATTGATGATTCCGGTAAAAGGGCAATATGAGCAAGCCTGTAATGCAATAGATGCAAAAAAGGCCAATGCTGGCATCGTCGACAACTGGTTTAATATCAGTAAGCTCATTGATTACATTCCTCATCATTCGAATCATGCCGGTGAGTTCCAGCAATGGGTATCCCGAACGGATAGTATGATCTTACAGGAATTGACGCAATTTGAAGAAACAGGGCCCATAAGTATCTTTAATGAATTATGGCTTACTTTTAAGCAAAAGAATCTAATCCTTCCATCTAACTATTCATAGCAAAGGTTTCCATCCTCCGCCTTAGCCTTTACTTTTTCTGGCATTATCTCGCTATCTTTAATGCTCGTTAAAGGATTATTATGGCTTTGATAAGTAAAAAAAAGATACCGTTCAAAATCAATACCGCACTTCGTAAATATCTGGAGGCAACTGAAAGGGTGGTAAACATACCTGTTGAATATTCCGACTTATGCCGTTACGATAACGCTATACCCCTATACGATGTCCGGAATGTAGATACACTGTGGGAAACTGTATTTTATCCGCAGGATGATATGAAACAGGTGCACCAGAGCCTCAAGAAAATATACGCCCTTTTAAAGGCCGATGGCGACATGTCTGTTATTCACCATTTGTATGTGGATAGGGTCGATGTATGTGTGTACGGAAATACCCAACCCTTCAGAATCAGGATCGTCAACAATATTAACGACAACTTTGATTATTTTTATATTAAAACTGCAGACGCCTCACGTATCTATGGATTAGAATTGGAACACTTGCTGTCACCTAACAGGATCAATTACTTTGTTTATAATAACACCCTGATAGAGGAGCATATTGCAGGCATTCCAGGCGATCAATTTTTTAAATATCACTTAACCGACAGTAGCCTGAACGAAATCAGACTGGCGAAAGAGTTTGTTAAGTTCAACGAGCGCTGCTTTGTGCGGTTGCTCGGTGATATGCATTCCAGTAACTTTGTTATTGATATAACACCCGATTTCGAGGAGATCCATTATCGTATAAAAGCTATAGATTTTGATCAACAGTCGTATGAAGGAAGAAAAGCCATCTATATGCCACAATATTTCAAACAAAACAATGCTTTGATTGAGATAGGATTACGCCACATGACCCCAGCTACTGTAAAACAGTACCAAAAAGAAGAACGATCCCTTATAGCCACAAGAGTGCGGGCTGCGAGATACCAGCTGAAGGAATTAATGGACGCGATGACCCAGGACACGATTTCTTTTCCCCACAACGTAATTAACCTCAGAGAAGAGCTTGCCATTCATTATAAAGATGATGAATTTTTGGGATGCCAAAACATGGGTGAAATTGTTAAAGTTAGCCTGAAAATGGTCTTTAAAAAAGGAAAAAAAGCGTAAAAAACAATCTGCCTTTCATGGAATAAAAAAGAAGCTTAAAATGTTACTTCTCTTTCGACTGATGTAAATAATGGCGATGTAACTTTTTGAGCGATATTTATTTTTAGGTATGATTATTATTTTTGATTAATTTTGAGGTTACCCTTGAGGGGGATTCCTATATATATTGTAGTTCAAGATTAAACTATAAAGGTGCTGAGATGTTAACCACGAGTAAATTACTAAGGGCTAAATCTTATAAGATTTTCTTGCTGCAGAACTTTTTTAACTTTATTCGGTGACCCCAAGGTAAAACGTTCCTGGCTAATCACTTGAAATGACAACCTAATTACTAACTATGAAACCAGTTTTACTTGTTTACGTTTTTTTACTTGGCTTCACAACCCTCGCAAACGCACAGCAAATTCAAAATTTCAAAAGTCAGATTGTTGGCGACAGTGTACAGATCACCTACGATCTTGTGGGTAGCGATCCTCGACAAACATTTGAGGTGCGGGTTTTCGGCATCATTAATAAATATAAGCAAAGGCTTTACCGTGCAAAGGGTGATGTAGATAAAAATATTAAACCAGGAAAAAATAAAAGGATCACGTGGAATAATAAAGAAGAACTGACATCTTATAAGCTGGAGAACATGAGTTTTTCCGTAGATGCAATCCTGTTTAACTCACCAATTATTTTCTTAAATCCTACCAGCACTACTACGGCACGACGTGGAAAAGAACTAGATATCAGGTGGATTGGCGGAGATTCTTTCGAATCTTTGAAGTTAGCGTTATATCTAAACAATACCAGAATCAGATCTATTGGCAACATCAGTAATGGTGGACGGTATACCTGGGATATCCCTCAAAACCTAAAGCCCGGTGATAATTATCAACTTAGAATGAGCCGAGCCGGCGCAGTAGAGGAAACGATAATGAGTCCTAAATTTACTATCAGAAGAAAGATACCCCTCGCATATAAATTAATACCTGCAGCGGCTTTGGCAGGGTTAGGTTATTTTATCTTTTCAGGTAGTGGTGGCAGCAATATACCGTCAGATATTTTGCCTCCTCCTCAGAATCCGACAAACCCTCAATAAAAGCAATTTCATCAATGAAGATTTCATCATATATATACAAGATCATAGCTGGCATTTTACTGGTACAGCTATGCTATCTCAACAATAGCCAGGCGCAGGATATTCGCATGCGCCTGGACGTTGTAGTTCCAGAAGTGATGGAAGCTACCGAAGTTGACGGCACTAGCTTTAGGGCTAATTGGCAGGACTCACCGGGGTCTGCAAGGTTTCTGCTGGACGTTTCTCAGGATTTAAGCTTTAATTCATTTTTGAATGGATATAACAGCAAAGAACTCACATCCAACACTGAAAAGGTAACTGGACTAACAGAAGAGACCACTTATTACTACAGGGTAAGGGCGGTAAATAATGGTGGCAAAGCCTCTGACTATTCTTCGGTGATGACCGTATCATCCGTTTTAAGTGCACCGGGAAATTTTGCTGCGGAAGTGGATGAAGATCAGGTAACGCTATCCTGGACGGACGCCTCTGGCAGGGAAACAGGATTCAGATTGGATCGATCTGTTGATTCAGACGCGAACTATGCTCTATTAGCGACGCTGCCTCAAGATGCAAATACATATAAAGATGAGAATTTAGAAGAAGGAACCCGTTACTTTTATCGCCTTGCTGCTTTTAATAGCAATACCTCATCCATTTACCAATATACTTCAGCTATTACAGAAGCCGACGATGACGACGATGATAATGACACGGAAAATAAGCCACCCACGATTGATGCCATCGCAGATATATCGGTAGATACTAAAAATCCTGCCACCGAGCGCATAACCCTTACGGGAATTTCTCCAGGAGAGGGAGAGAACCAGAATGTAACGATAGTAGCTTCGTCAGACAGGACAAGTATTATCCCTAATCCTGAAGTAATATATACCTCCCCTGCATCGACGGCGATTTTACAATTTAAGCCTAAAAAAAATACTACAGGTATAGCCAATATTTCTGTGATATTGAATGACGGCGCACCTACCAACAATATTACTACCCAGACTTTTGAAGTAACAGCTACATCTGAAAATTCAGAGCCAACTTCGTCAGATAAGACGATTACAATTAACGATGATGAAACCTATACCTTCGCCGTTACAGACTTTGCGTTCTCCGATGATGACGGCGATACATTCCAGCAAATACGGATTAACTCCTTACCTGTTTCAGGCACTTTACAGCTCGCTAATACCCCTGTTTCCCCAAACCAGGAAATCGGAGTTGGAAACATTACGACGCTAACCTACACCCCGGCAGCCGGTGCATCAGGTGATAATTACGCTTCATTTACCTTTAGCGTATCTGATGGGACTGCTTACAGTATTAATGCTTACACGATTACCTTCAATGTAACTGCTGCTGTTGAAATTCCCGTCGCCCCAGTCGCTACTGCAGCTACAGGTGTAGGCCAGAATAGCTTCACAGCCAACTGGAATGCAGTAACAGGTGCGACAAGCTATCGCCTGGATGTTTTACAGAACGGTACTGCCCTGGCCGGATTTAACAATCTTACCGTTAGCGGAACATCACAACTTGTCAGATGAGCTAACGCCA
>LXQK01000245.1:3175-19633 GCA_001683905.1 Marivirga sp. ANT-B6 | reverse complement strand
CTCGGTAATGGAAAGTCAATTAACAATTTCTAACCCAAGGCGGGCTTTTACTGAAATATCCAGAATTTACCTTCTTTTTTTCCTTGGTATTTTACAGATTTTCAAAGCATAGCCAAGACCACCCCAGGGAGGTTTCAACCAGACTAGTTTGTGTTGATGTGGCAAGGCATTGGATGTAAAGTCATCTTGTTCTATATTTGATATCGATAATTGAATTAGAATATGCAGCAAAAATATTTCGTCATCGATTTTGACAGTACATTTACACAAGTAGAAGCCCTCGACGTTTTGGGGGAAATCAGCCTGGATGGAGGGGAACGGGAGGAGGCATTACAGCAGATAAAGGATATTACGGATCTTGGCATGGCGGGTAAGATCTCCTTTAGAGAATCATTGGAGAAAAGAATCGATCTTTTAAAAGCCGAAAAAAAGCATCTTCCGGAGCTGGTAGCTCAATTAAGAAATAAAGTTTCGAGCTCATTTAGGAGAAATAAGGAGTTTTTTACTACCTATAAAGACCAGATATTTATCATTTCCAATGGATTCAAAGATTTTATTACCCCTATCGTTACAGAATACGGCATCAAGGAAGATCATGTTTTTGCCAACACCTTTATTTTTGATGAGACAGGAAAAATAGCAGGTTTCGACAAAGAGAATGTACTTTCCTCCAACAACGGCAAAGTAGAAATGCTAAAAACCCTCAACCTCGATGGGGATGTGTATGTAATCGGCGATGGTTATACAGATTATGAGATCAAGGCTGCAGGTCTCGCGAATAAGTTTTATGCTTTTACTGAAAATGTAGAGCGCGATAACGTGCTTGAAAATGCGGATCATATCACCCCTAGTTTAGATGAATTTTTATACCTTAACAAAATGAATACGGCAATTTCTTATCCCAAAAATCGCATCAATGTACTTCTGCTGGAAAATGTGCACGCCGAAGCATTTAAGCTATTGAAAGAGGAAGGTTATAATGTAGAGGTGCATCCTGCGGGTATGGACGAAGCGGAGCTTTGCGAAAGAATCAAAGATGTATCTATCCTTGGCATCAGGTCTAAGACTAACGTTACTGCCAAAGTACTGGAAAATGCTAACCGGTTAATAGCTGTTGGCGCCTTCTGCATCGGAACCAACCAGATAGACCTGGATGCCTGCCTAAGGAAAGGTGTTGCTGTATTTAATGCCCCGTTTAGCAATACGCGCTCTGTGGTAGAGCTGGCGATTGCCGAGATCATCATGTTGATCAGGAATCTCCCTGATAAGAGTAAGTCCATGCACGAAGGGAAGTGGGATAAGTCGGCGAAGAATAGCTTCGAAATCCGTGGGAAAAAATTAGGTATCATTGGCTATGGCAATATCGGCACACAGCTGTCAGTACTGGCAGAATCTATGGGTATGGATGTATACTATTATGATATCATTGAAAAACTCGCTTTAGGAAATGCTACAAAATGCAAATCGCTGGAGGAGCTTCTAGAAAAAGCAGATATCATCAGCCTGCACGTCGACGGTCGGAAGCAAAATACAAATATCATCGGCCATCATCAATTTGATATGATGAAGAAAGGCGTCATATTCTTAAATCTCAGCCGAGGCCAGGTCGTAGATATTGAAGTTTTAAAGTCAAATATTGAAAAAGGAAAAATAATCGGCGCAGGTATCGATGTATTTCCAGAAGAGCCTAAGAGTAATGATGAGGAATTTCTTTCTGCGTTACGTGGGTTACCCAATGTAATCCTAACCCCGCATATTGGAGGAAGCACAGAGGAAGCACAGGTGAACATTGCCAATTTTGTTCCCAACAGGATCATGGAGTATATCAATACTGGAAGTACCACCAACAGCGTTAACTTTCCCAACCTGCAATTGCCTATCCTTGAAAATGCGCATAGATTAATTCATATCCATCATAATATGCCCGGGATATTGGCAAAAATTAATAATATATTGGCTAAGCATAATATCAATATCTCCGGCCAGTACTTAAAAACTAATGAAACAATTGGCTATGTAATCACTGATATCGATAAAAAATATTTCAAGGAGCTCATTACGGAGTTAAAAAGCATCGAGCACACAATTAAGTTCAGAGTTCTTTATTAGCCGCTGCCACCTAGCATCCCAAAAAGCCAGACCGCTGGGTGGCTACTTTTTTCTTCTTGTTTATCTTTTTGGTGGCGTTATGTTAGGGCAGCTACCCATCGTATTTTGCTCGTCTTGTAGCTCTCTCAAGAATTTCATTTCAAAAGGATCAACCTCTATCACTATTTTTAGTAACATTTACCCTCCCCTGTTGTTACTATACCTAATCACAATCTTTTCGTTAGATGTTTTGCACCATCATTTTTTAATTTTACAAAATAAACCAATATGACCGCAGGTAATGAACATTATCAGTTTTTTGATGACGTATGTAGCTATGTAGATAAAGCTGCTCAATTTACAAACCATCCATCTGGTTTACTCGATCAGATCAAACAGTGTAACAGCATATATAAATTTCATTTTCCCATAAAAACAGATACTGGAGATTACCATGTGATTGAAGCGTATCGGGTTCAGCATTCTCACCACAAATTACCTGTAAAGGGTGGCATTCGATATAGCATGACTGTAAACGAAGATGATGTAAAAGCACTTGCTGCCCTCATGAGTTATAAATGTGCATTGGTGGCGGTACCGTTTGGTGGTGCAAAAGGTGGTGTTAAAATCGATACAAGGATATATTCTTCCGGCGAGCTGGAAAGGATTACGCGCCGTTATACGGCCGAACTGATCAAGAAAAATTTTATTGGGCCGGCATTGGATGTACCTGCTCCTGATTACGGCACTGGCTCTCGGGAAATGGCTTGGATCGCTGATACCTACAGTGCCTTTAATCCAAATGCGATCAACGCCATCGGGTGTGTAACCGGAAAACCTTTATCACAAAGTGGTATCAATGGAAGAACAGAAGCTACAGGAAAAGGTGTCTTTATCGGGATCAGGGAGGCTGTCGATGTCGCCGAAGATATGAAGCGGTTAAAGCTTGAGAAAGGGCTTGAGGGGAAGAGGATTATTATGCAGGGCTTTGGAAATGTGGGCTTTCACTCCGCAAAATACCTCCAGGAAGCTGGCGCACTCATCATTGGTATCGCCGAATACGATGGTGGTCTTTATGATGAAAAAGGACTTGATGTAGTGGAGGTAGAACAGCATCGTCGGAAAACTGGCTCAATTCTCGGCTATCGAGATCTAAAAACTGTAGCAAATTCAGCCAGTATGCTTGAATACGAATGTGATATATTGATACCTGCGGCGTTAGAAAACCAGATTACCACAAAAAATGCAGGGAAAATTAAGGCCAAAATAATAGGAGAAGCAGCAAATGGACCTGTCACCAAAGACGCAGAGGAAATTCTTGTTGAGCGGGGGATTTTAATTATTCCTGATTTATACTTAAATGCTGGTGGCGTAACAGTATCATATTTCGAATGGCTGAAAAATCTTTCCAGAGTCTCTTTTGGGAAAATTGACAAACGGTATAATAAGCTTAATAATTACAGGATAGTAGAAGCTATCGAAAATGCTACAGGGCATTCGATGACCGACAGCCAAAAAAATGCCATCGTGCGCGGTGCTACAGAGGAAGATTTAGTGATGTCCGGCCTGGAAGAGAACATGGTAAATGCTTATCATGAAGTACGAGAAACTTTTAACCAACTCAAAGGCGTAAAAGAACTGCGGACTGCTGCGTTCATCAATTCTTTGAATAAGATTGCCATCAGCTACCTTGACCTTGGAATTTTCCCCTGATAACATTTACTTGCAAAAAATCTTATTGCATGAGCGTGGAATCTTATGCAACAGCGAACATATGTAATGAATATTTAGATAAACACTATATCAAATCAGGTTTTAAAGATCTTTTTTTCTAATTTACGCGCAGAAAACCAGGATCTTATGGAATCAAATGCAGAACAATTTAAGAAAATAAATAAAGAACTATCAAGGCTGGAGAGCAATAACAAAAGCTTGACGTTTTTGCTCTTTACTGTCTTCATTATGCTGATTTTGGCTATAGGCTATATTATTTACGCTGAAGTTGAGCAACCTTTGTTTGGGAAATGGCCGGAAATAGCCAAAGAAAAAGAAAATCTGGAAGTTGAAAATACCAGGATTAAGGCGGTCACAGATAGCGTAACAACTGCTAATAATTTCCTTATGGAAAACTCCCCTTACTATAATGGTGTATTTTTTGAAGTCCAGATTGGTGCTTTCGAACATTTCGATCTCAAGGAATATGAGCAAAACTTGGGATCTTTAAAGATTGACACCATGCAGTATATGAATAAGTATACGCTTGGAAAATTCAGGGAGCTGAACAATGCGCTGGCCTTCGAAAAAGATATCGAAAGACTGGGCATTACCGATGCTTTTATAGTAGCAAAGATAAACGGTGAGCGCGTGGAAGTGAAAGAAGCCATAAATGCTCAGAAAGAAAATTTATACTAATTCCTTTCGGGATTCGAAAGACGATTAATGCCCAATTTAGGAACTTGATATTATTTGCCTTCCACTTTACGTTTAGCAAGATAAAAAGAGATAAGCGACAGGAAGCATATGGCCAGTCCCAACGATTCCCGGGCATATTCAATATTCATCGATTTATCCATATCCATGGTCAGCCCTTCATACTCCGCTGGCCATAGAAAAATTGCCCCTGCTAAATACACGATACTGATACTGATCAGCCAGATGCCCCTGATCTGGTTCAGGAAGACCAAAAGCGAGACAAATGCAGCGGCAAGGTAAATACCAATCCAAAGCGCCGCATCAGGGTCGTTATATTGCGCGATGGCAAACAACACAAAAATAGCCATCATAAACAAAGCGATATATTGGTAGATGTGTTTACCTCTCATCTTTATCTTTTTATCGGTCCAATCCTAAAATTCTTTTATTACGTGCATGATCCGGCGCTACTCCTGCAAAATCATCAAACGCTTTTTCTGTCTTTCTAATGGTATGATCGCGAATAAATATAGCCCCTTCCCTGGCGCCATCTTCCGGATGTTTAAGCGCGCATTCCCACTCTAATACTGGCCATCCTTCGAAACCATAGGCCGCCAACTTGCTGAAAATCGACTTGAAATCAACCTGCCCATCACCTAAAGACCTGAATCTTCCTGGCCGTTCTACCCAGTCCTGGTAGCCCCCATACACGCCCGCTCTTCCGCTAGGATTAAATTCTGCATCTTTAACATGAAACATATTGATATACTCATGGTAGATATCAATATATTGGAGGTAGTCGAGCTGCTGCAACACAAAGTGGCTTGGGTCATATAATATCTTCACTCGGGGGTGATTTCCCGTAGCTGCCAGAAATCTTTCGAAAGTAACGCCGTCGTGCAGGTCCTCGCCCGGGTGAATCTCATAACAAACATCTACACCAACTTCATCAAAAGCGTTCAAGATGGGCAACCATCGTGCAGCGAGTTCTTTAAAACCCGCCTGCACCAGTCCCTGAGGCCTCTGCGGCCAGGGATATACGGTGTGCCATAGAAGAGCGCCTGAGAAAGTGCCGTGTACCCTTACGCCCAGATTCTTGCTGGCTTTGGCCGCATACATCATCTGCTGGGTGGCCCATTCCGTTCTGGCTTTAGGATTTCCGTGCAACGCTTTAGGCGCAAAAGCATCGAACATGTCGTCGAATGCGGGATGAACCGCTACCAGCTGTCCGTGTAAGTGACTCGATAGTTCAGTAATTTGTACGCCTGCGTCCTGCGCCATACCTTTCATTTCGTCAGCATAAGTCTTTGATTCCGCTAATTTTTGAAGGTCCAGGCAACGGGCATCCCAACTCGGCAATTGTATGCCCTTATATCCGAGGTTAGCAGCCCATTTTGCCATAGAAGGTAAAGAATTATAAGGGGCTTCATCGCCTAAAAACTGTGCTAAAAAAATTGCAGGTCCTTGCATAGTATCTGATCTGTTTAAGGTTTTATTTGAGAGAAAAATTTTATTTCAGCGAGTGCTTCGCTACAATAATACAAAAGGATTGGCAGTTATTCCTTCATCTTCATCCATTTGTCCTGCGACTGGCTGGAGGCCACCACCGTTTCAATAAATGCCATCCCACGCACACCATCTTCGGCAGTTGGAAAGTCCATAAATTCCGGCGCTGGTGTTTCTCCCGCCAGGACACTCCGCAGGGTTTTAGCAAAGTTTCGATAAATATTGCCAAAGGCCTCCAGATATCCCTCCGGGTGGCCCGATGGTAATCTCGTGTGTGCAAGAGAGGAGGAAGATAAATAGCCGCCACCTGTTCTATAAATATCTACCGGTTGATCGGGCCACTTTACCAATAAGGTATTAGGCTCCATTTGCGACCACTCCAGGCCGCCTTTTTCCCCATATATATTAATCTTCAAGTTATTTTCTTCTCCTACACTAATCTGGCTGGCATGCAAAATTCCCTTGGCGCCGTTGTTGAAACGAAGGAGTACATTACCATCATCGTCGATCGGTCGACCTTCAACAAAAGCTGTAAGATCCGCGCACATCTCTTTGATTTTTAGGCCAGTAATAAACTCCGCGAGATTTTCGGCGTGGGTGCCAATGTCACCCATACAACCACTGATGCCAGCTTTAGCAGGGTCAGTCCGCCAGTCGGCCTGCTTATTGCCCGAGGCTTCCAGCGGGGTTGCAAGCCATCCTTGCGGATATTGTACCACAACTTTCCTGATCTGCCCAAGTTTTCCCGTTTTCACAAGATGACGCGCTTCTTTCACCATCGGATAGCCAGTATAATTGTGGGTGAGACAAAACAATAAACCGGTCTCTTTTACACGTCCGGCAATATCTTTCGCTTCCTGCAACGACATCGCCAAGGGTTTGTCGCAGACCACATGAAATCCATTCTCCAGCGCCATCATTGCAGGCTTATAATGTAGGAAATTTGGGGTTACAATAGATACAAAATCCATCTTCTCTCCGTTAGGTAATTCCTTTTCCTGCTGAATCATTTCTTCAAAATTCCTGTATACCCGGTCCTCTGAAAGAAACAGGGCTTTACCGGAGGCAATGGATTTTTCTGCACTGCTACTAAAAGCACCACATACCAATTCAATCTCACCGTCTAGAGCAGCTGCCATGCGATGTACCGCTCCTATAAATGCATCTTTCCCTCCCCCAATCATACCCATTCTTATTTTCCTTCTATCCATTATTACTATCGTTTTAATTCGTCAAATTAACAGGATTTCAAGTTAAAGCATAAATTATGCTTTGACAAATTTTCCAATTTCAATTTATTTAATTTTTGTAGTTTGGATGCAAAAAACCAATTTAAGTAGGTTGGACAGACCAAAGCCATCTTCTCGATCTACTATTTTTGTGACAGTGTCCTACAAGTACCGGAAAGGATGTTCTTGCTTACTATTGGCCAATTATCCTACATACATGAAATTAATTCCCCTGGTTTTCATATATTAGCCACGAAATTAACTAATCATTTTTAAATATTCATATGAGCCATACACAAATGCGATTTAAACCAGGTGTACTTCATGGAGAAGATGTAAAAGCACTTTTACTGCATGCAAACCAGCATAATTATGCTTTACCAGCCGTTAACGTAATTGGTACTAATACGATCAATGCCGTGCTGGAAACAGCCAGAGACCTTAACTCTCCCATTATCATCCAATTTTCACAGGGTGGTGCACAATTTTTTGCAGGAAAAGGTTTGCCCAACGATGTGCAGCAGGCTTCTATTGCCGGAGCTATCTCGGGTGCGCAACACGTTCATGCCGTTGCCGAACTATACGGTGTTCCCGTGATTTTGCATACCGATCACGCCGCCAAAAAACTTCTCCCCTGGATTGACGGCCTTTTAGATGCTGGTGAAAAATACTTTAAATTAAACGGAAAGCCGCTGTTTAGCTCACATATGCTGGATCTTTCTGAAGAACCGATAGAAGAAAACATTGCCATCTCTAAAGAGTATCTAAAGAGAATGGATAAACTAGGCATGTTTCTAGAAATTGAACTGGGCGTTACAGGCGGTGAAGAAGATGGCGTAGATAACTCCAGTGTAGACAGTTCAAAGTTATATACACAGCCAGAAGAAGTGGCTTATGCCTACGAGCAACTAAAAGAAGTGAGCGATAACTTTATCATCGCAGCTGCTTTTGGAAATGTCCATGGCGTATATAAGCCAGGGAACGTAGAGTTAAAACCTGAAATCCTAAAAAACTCACAGGATCATATTATAGAGAAATTTAATACAGGGCCCAATCCTGTAAATTTTGTATTTCATGGTGGCTCCGGTTCTTCTCAGGAGCAAATCCGCGAAGCAATTGGGTACGGTGCTATAAAAATGAATATCGATACCGACATGCAGTGGGCATTTTGGGAAGGTATAAAGAATTTTTACACAGCAAAGCAGGATTTTCTACAGTCGCAGATCGGTAACCCCAGTGGCGAGGATAGTCCGAATAAGAAATATTACGATCCAAGAGTTTGGCTTCGGGAAGGTGAGCGAAAACTTATCGAGCGCCTGAGACAAGCGTTTGATGACCTAAATGCCGTCAATAGAAACGCCTAGTTTTTTAGGTTAGATATTTTTGCTATCATTATGGTTAAAAATGATATGCGAAAATATCTAGCCTATTTTTTTACACTTTATGTTCTCACTGCCTGTGGTGGTGCACATACTAACCGTGAAAATATTCAGCAACCACCACTTTTAATGCAGGAATACATACTAGATGAAGCGCTGTCTTTTGCTGACAGTGCCGGTACTTCCTTGTCAAAGCCGGAAAAGATCATCATCTACCAGGTAATGACCCGGCTATTTGGAAATACCGAAACCTTGAATAAAAAATATGGAACCCGGAATGAAAATGGCGTGGGCAAGTTCAATGATATCTCTGAAAAAGCCCTTCAAGCCATTCGTGACCTGGGCATTACGCACGTGTGGTATACCGGGGTGATTGAGCATGCGATTATGGCGGATTATCGGCCAGAAGGTATTCATCTCGACGACGCTGACGTTGTTAAGGGCCGCGCAGGGTCTCCATATGCAATCAAGGACTATTACGATATTAACCCCGACCTCGCTGAGCATGTTCCGCAGCGTATGCAGGAGTTTGAAGCTTTGATTCGGCGAACTCACGAGCAAAACTTAAAAGTAATTATTGATTTTATTCCTAATCATGTAGCAAGGAAATACATTTCTGATGCCAAACCATCCGGTGTACAGGATTTTGGAGAAACTGATGATACTGAAGTTGCTTTCCACCCCAACAATAATTTTTACTACATCGTCGGACAAAAGTTTCAGGTGCCTTCACAATATGACCCGCTGGGACGGGAACACACATTTATTACTAAAAATGGCATGTTCGACGAATTTCCTGCCAAAGCTACCGGTAACGATAACTTTCAGGCTCAGCCAGATATCAACGACTGGTTCGAAACTGTAAAATTAAATTATGGAGTGGATATCCAAAATAACAGAAGCCCCCATTTTGACCCGGTTCCCGATACGTGGCATAAGATGTATGATATCCTTATATTTTGGGCAAAAAAGGGCGTGGATGGATTTAGATGTGACATGGCCGAAATGGTTCCGGTGGAGTTTTGGGAATGGGTAATTCCAAAAGTAAAGCAGGTTAACCCTGCCATCGTATTCATTGCAGAGATCTACAATCCACAAGCCTACCAGGATTATATTTTTAGAGGTAAGTTTGACTATCTTTATGATAAAGTGCAACTTTACGATACACTACGTAACATACTGACTAACAATGTACAACCAAATCAGATAACGCCAGTATGGCAGAACCTTCGCGGCGTAAATAAATATATGCTTCGTTTTCTCGAAAACCATGATGAGCAGCGGCTAGCATCAGCATATTTTGCCACAGATCCTTTCAAGGCAATTCCGGCGATGGTTGTATCTGCAACTTTATACACGGGCCCAGTGATGATTTATTTTGGTCAGGAAGTAGGTGAAACTGGTGCAGGAGACAGTGGCTTTAGTGGTGATGACGGCAGAACTACCATCTTTGATTATTGGGGGGTGCCGGCGCACCAGCGATGGATGAATCAGGGAAAATTCGATGGCGGTGCTTTAAATGGAGACCAGCAGCGCCTTCGCGGATATTATGCTTCCCTACTGAATTATTGCAGGTCGAGTGAAGTACTGGCGACAGGAAAGCTGCTGGATTTAACGCCATACCACCAGCAAAACGAAGCGGACTTCCCTTCACAGGTTTATTTGTTCACTCGTTATATGCAGGGTAAAAGAGTTATGGTACTGGTAAATTTCGGAAATGCTCCCATTCAGGAATTGCAAATAACGCTACCGGGCGCGGCAATAGAAACTATGGGTATGAAAAGCGGTAATTACGGGTTTTTTACGGGTTTTTCAACCGAAAGTAGTGTATTAACTCAAAGAAATTCGGCAGTATCCGAAGACGAGCTTACCTTTCAAGTAAACCTTGAACCATATGGAGCGCTTCTTTTTTCCATCGTAGCGCAAGACTAGCAATCGTTATTTTCTAAATCTAATTTAGCCTGCTATAAAAAAACCCGTGGAGAATGGTCTCTACGGGTTTTACTTTGTATGAAATGTTTTATCTCAAAAATAACAATTCTCTGTATTTCACCAATGGCCAATCTTCGTCATCCACAAGGAGCTCAAGTTTGTCCACATTATATCGAATTTCATCAAAGTAGGCCTTTACTTTATGGCAATAGCTCTCGGCCATTTCTTTTGAATGTTCGATCTTATTGGCGACCTTTCTCGCTTCTATCATTTCACCCACCTTGATTTTAATGGTGGTGATCCTGTCTGTGATCTCCTTGATAGTTTCCATGGTTGGATTATCGGAGATATCAAATCCTAGGTCTTTCAATCCCTTGATATTCGTGATCAGTTTATTCTGGTAATTAATGGCGGTAGGTATGACGTGATTGATCGCTAAATCCCCCATGACCCTCGCCTCTATCTGAATTGTTTTGATGTAGCTCTCAAACCTGATCTCTTGTCTGGCTTCCATTTCTCTATCGGTAAAGATATTGTTGTCGATAAAAAGTTTCTTCGTCTTCGGCGTAAGGTAGGCGTCTAATGCGCCTACTGTATCCCTGATATGGGATAGGCCACGCTTCTCTGCCTCTTTCAGCCACTCATCAGAATACCCATTTCCTTCAAACCTAATATGCTTGGAAGTTTTGATGTATTCTCTTAAGATATTGATAATGGCCACTTCTTTTTTCTGACCCTTGGTAATGAGCTTATCAACGTCCCTCTTAAACTCGACAAGTTGCTGTGCAACGATGGTATTCAATACAATCATAGCAGAGGCACAGTTTGCAGAAGACCCTACCGCCCTGAACTCAAATTTGTTGCCCGTAAAAGCAAACGGAGAGGTTCTGTTTCTATCTGTATTGTCAAGTAAAATCGCAGGAATCTTGCTGATACCTAGCTTCATATACACATTATCCCCTTTGTCGATCTTTACTTTGGCATTTTTCTCCAACTCATCGAGCACTTCTGAAAGTTGTGTGCCAATAAATACCGACATGATGGCGGGCGGCGCTTCATTGGCACCCAAACGGTGGTCGTTGCTAGCCGATGCGATAGAAGCACGCATCAGTGCATTATGCTCGTAGACAGCCTTAATTGTATTTACAAAAAAGGTCAGAAACTGAAGGTTTTCTTTAGGCTTAGAACTTGGTGCCAGTAAGTTTTTGCCGGTGTTGGTAATCAACGACCAGTTATTGTGCTTTCCGCTTCCGTTGACGCCGGCAAATGGTTTCTCATGAAGCAATACTTTAAAGGCATGTCTTTCAGCAACACGCTCCATCACGTCCATCAGTAACTGGTTGTGATCTACCGCCAGGTTCACCTCCTCAAATGTTGGCGCACATTCATACTGACCTGGTGCTACTTCATTATGCCTGGTCCGGATTGGAATACCAAGTTTCAAAGCTTCGGTTTCAAATTCTACCATAAAAGTATGTACTCTGGAGGGAATAGCACCGAAGTAATGATCTTCTAATTGCTGCCCTTTGGCTGAGGTGTGACCAAATAAAGATCTTCCTGCCAACACAAGGTCTGGCCGTGCACTGTAAAGCGCCCGGTCTACCAGAAAGTATTCCTGCTCAATACCCAATGAGGCATTTACCTTGATAACGTTTTTATCGAAATATTCGCTACATACCTCTGTAGCAGCCCGATCTACAAAAGATAAGGCCTTTAAAAGCGGTGCTTTGTAATCTAGCGCCTCGCCGGTATACGACACGAAGATGGTCGGAATACATAAGGTACGTGCATGGCCATTTTCAATGATGAACGCGGGTGATGTAGGATCCCAGGCAGTATATCCACGGGCTTCAAAGGTATTCCTGATTCCGCCACTAGGAAAAGAGGATGCATCAGGTTCCTGCTGCACAAGCGCACTTCCTTTAAACTTCTCAATGGTACGCCCGTCGCCGGAAGGTTCGAAGAAGGCATCGTGCTTCTCGGCAGTAGCCCCTGTTAAGGGTTGGAACCAGTGGGTATAGTGTGTAGCCCCTTTTCCCATGGCCCAGGATTTCATAGCAGAAGCCACAGCTTCAGCAACATGAGGTTCAATCTTTCCACCTTTATCGATGGTGCGGGTGAGTTGTTCAAAAATATCGGAGGATAGCGTTGAACGCATCGTTTCTCTGCCAAAGATGTTGGCACCATAGAAGGATGAGATCTTGGAAGAAGGTGGTGTTAATTCCACAGGTTTTCTCTTCTGCAATTCAGCTAAAGCTGTAAATCTTATTTTTGACATATGAAGGATATATATTAAATTTTAGCATTAAATCTACGAAAAAAATAGTTATTACAAAGATGATCCTCATTTTAAAACCATTAATACTAAAAAAATATACTATTTGTAAAAATTACCCTGATAATTATAACATTCAGATAATTCGTTCGTATTTTTTTGATTTATATTGTTGATTTTCAAATCGGGCGAAACGGATTTAGGAAAATTTATCAATTATTGTCACATTTGCCTGGCAAAAAATGGCTAAAACACACTGCGTATAGCAAAACCCCTATGATTCAACGAATCGGCTTCCTTGCTTCTTATCTTGCTTTTTGGATAGGCTATTTCCTGCTTTTTAAGCTAATATTCTTACTTTATCACTTGGATAATACGCGGGCTCTAACTTTCGACACTGTTCTCGGCGTGTTTTGGCATGGGCTTAAGTTAGATATTTCTTTTGCTTCTTATCTGGCTGTTCTTCCCTTCCTACTTGTCACCATCCACTGCATGGTCGCAAAGAGACCCATCGTTTCTTCTATTAAACTATACACAGAGATCATACTCGCCATTATTTCCTTGTTGATGATCATCGATCTGGAACTATTTGGTGCCTGGGGCTTCCGTATGGATTCAACCTGGTTGATGTACGTGAATACACCCAAGGAAATGATGGCTTCTGCTGGTTCAGCGCCCCTCTTCATGTTGATATTCCTTTTTCTAGCCTCTTTCGTTACGGGTGTTTTAGTCTTTAGAAAGTTATTTGGCGCTACCGCCCCCTATGGCGCTACTTCTAAGTGGAGTGGATTATTATGTTTAATCCTTACAGCGGCGCTTATTATTCCCATTCGTGGCGGATTTCAGCTGGCTCCAATCAATGAAAGTTCGGCATATTTCTCCAGTCATTACTTCGCCAATCAGGCAGCTATCAACCTTCCGTGGAACTTCTTTCGGTCTGTCATCAGCCGACAGTATGCCAGGGATAATCCGTATATTTTTACGGAGGAAGCCCTTGCCCAGGATATCGTGGATTCGTTGTACTATACACAGCCCGATAATCCACCACTGGTGTTGAACCAGGAAAAGCCGAATGTTGTCATTATACTCTGGGAAAGCTTCACTGCTAAGGTGGTAGAATCTCTCGGCGGTGTACCTGGGATTACGCCTCAATTTGAACAACTCATCAGGGAAGGCGTCCTATTCAGTAATATTTATGCCAGTGGCGACCGAAGTGATAAGGGAATCGTTGCCGTACTAAGCGGCTATCCTGCGCAGCCTACCCAGTCAATTATTAAAACACCTTCAAAAGCCGCAAAGCTCCCCTCCTTATCGGCGTCTTTTAAGGCCCTGGGGTACCATACTTCTTTTTATTATGGCGGCGAACTGGAATTTGCCAATATCAGGTCTTACCTGGTGAATGCAGATATGGACCTGCTGGTAGGGAAAGAATATTTCAATCCGGAAGATTGGAACTCGAAATGGGGTGCCCACGACCATGTGGTCTATCAAAGGTTTCTCTCGGATTTGGACAGCCGGTATGCAGCAAATCCTTCGCAGCCATTTTTCTCCACACTTTTTACCCTAAGTAGTCACGAGCCATTTGAAGTACCCATGGAAACGCAGGTGCCCGGGGATGAGCCGGAGGAGAAGTTCTTAAACGCCATGTATTATGCGGACAAGGCGCTGGGAAACTTCATTAGCCAAGCGAAAGCCAAACCCTGGTATAAGCATACTTTATTTATCATCATTGCCGATCACGGCCACCCCTACCCATTGAATTCGGCCAATCATGCTCCCGAGAAGTTCCATATCCCGATGTTATGGATGGGTGGAGCGCTTCAGTTAAAAGACACCGTAATTGCCAAAATCGGGTCGCAGACTGACCTGTCCGCTACCTTATTACAGCAGCTTCGTGTGCCCGTTAACGCCTATAGCTGGAGCAAAGACCTGTTGCAGCCCCAAAGTATACCATTCGCCCAGTATGTCTTCAATAATGGTCTTGGCTTTGTAAATAATGCTGGTGTAGTAACCTATGACCATACGGGCAAAGCCCTCATTTATAAGCGTGGCGACATTACTGCTGAGGAATTATCAGCAGCCAAGGCGCATTTACAAATTTCCTATCAGGATTTTCTCCAGAAATAACTATATTTGCAGTCGCTTTCTCTATCCACCAACGATAGCGATAAGTATTCACCAGCAGCACCTTATGAAAAAAGTAGCTTTTTATACTTTAGGATGTAAATTAAATTTCTCAGAGACTTCCTCTATTGCCCGCCTCTTTGAGGATAAGGGCTACGAAAAAGTTGCCTTTGAGCAAAACCCTGATATATTTATCATCAATACATGCTCGGTCACTGATAACGCTGATAAGAAATGTAAAAAGATTGTAAAGGAGGCCCGAAAGATTTCTCCCGATGGCTATGTCGTTATTATTGGCTGTTATGCACAGCTAAAACCGGAAGAAATTGCCAATATACCCGATGTAGATGCCGTTTTGGGTGCTGCAGAAAAGTTCAGGCTATTGGATTACCTCGATGATTTTACAAAGTCGGGCAAAGCAAAAGTCTTTAATTCAGACGTGTCCCATGCTACTGCATTTAACGCAGCTTATTCTTTAAATGACCGCACCCGTACCTTTCTGAAAGTTCAGGACGGCTGTAATTATACTTGTTCTTTTTGCACCATTCCACTCGCCAGGGGCGAAAGCAGAAGCGACACCATTGAAAATATTGTACTTGAGGCCCGGAAAATTGGGCAGCAAAACGTGAAAGAAATCGTCCTTACCGGCGTAAACATCGGGGACTTTGGCCTACAGGAAGGTTCCCGAAAGGAGACATTTTCGGAGCTTGTAAAAGCACTGGATCAGGTTGAGGCGATTCGGCGCTTTAGGATCTCTTCGATCGAACCTAATTTACTCACGGACGAAATTATCGACTTTGTAGCAGGTTCACGCAGTTTTGTGCCTCATTTTCATATTCCTTTACAGTCTGGTTCGGATAAGATTTTAAAGCTAATGCGTCGACGGTACCTGCGCGAGGTATATGAGGCCAGAGTGGCAAAGATCAGGCTGGTTATGCCCCATTGCTGTATTGGTGTAGACGTCATTGTGGGCTTTCCTGGGGAGACCGATGAAGATTTTCTGGAAACTTATCAATTTTTAAATGGCCTGGATATTTCCTACCTGCATGTGTTTACGTACTCGGAAAGAGAAAATACGCGTGCAATAACGATGGACGGCATTGTACCACCACAGGTGCGCGCCAAAAGATCTAAGATGTTGCGCATTCTCTCCGACAAAAAACGAAGAAAATTTTATGAGGAAAATCTTGGAAAGGCCACCACAGTTCTTTTTGAGGAGGACATAGAAGAAGGGATGATGTATGGTTTTACAGAAAACTATATCCGAGTCGCTGTTAAATATGATCCTATGCTTGTCAATGATGTTAAACATCTTCAATTGAGCAGGATTAATGAAAAAGGATATGTTGAAGCGGAGGAATTAGAAAATACCTTTGAAATTCATCATTAGTTATCGATAGTTCTGATCGTTGTTTTTTCCTGATTTATCCTTTGATCTGCTTGCTTTAATTCTCATCCCTATCGCGATGAAGAGTATTACCATTGCTAATATTGAAAAAAATAATATATCCAT